>JAEMRC010000081.1:3472-9057 GCA_016463545.1 Ilumatobacteraceae bacterium | reverse complement strand
GTAGGCCATACATCGGCTGTCGAAGAAATCTGATCTCTAAACATCGGATGGCTGATAAGCGCTAGTTCATGGGCCCGTTGGGCGATTGATAGTCCACCTATCTCTGCTGCTCCGTACTCTGTAATCACCACGTCTACTTGATGTCGCGGGGTTGTGACAATGCTCCCCTCCGGAAGTCGGCCCAAGATGCGCGACACCAATTGTCCGTTAACTGTTGTTGTAGATGGCAGACAAATCAAACTTCGACCATTTGCCGAAAGGCCAGGTCCGGCAACAAAGTCCTCGTGGCCTCCGATGCCAGAGAATTGTTTGCCATTAATGGAGTCAGCAATAACTTGGCCAGATAAATCAACTGCCATTGCACCATTAATCGACACCATGTTGCGGTTACGAGAGATTAATTCTGGTGAATTCACAACACTGACGGGCATAAAGCGCACATCGTGATTGCCGTTAAGCCATTCGTAAAGTTCTGGAGTTCCTGCAGCAAAAGTCGTCAGCGAAAAGCCGTCAAACTCTGTTCCTTTTTTGTTTGTCACTTTTCCGGATTGATGCACGCGCATTAAACCAGTTGTAAACATCTCGGAATGAATTCCGTAATCGCCACCACTCCCAAGGGCGAGTTGCGTGGCGATCTGACTTGGAATCCCACCTATTCCGGTCTGCAAAGTGCATCCGTCGTGGATGAATCGAAGCGCAAGTTGTGCGATAACGATCTCTTCTGCTGTTGCCACGGCGTCGGCAAGATCAAGTGGTTGACGATCAGACTCGATCAGAAAATCAATGTCAGTGATGGCAATGCGATGCTCATATCTGCCGGGTACTCCGTATGTGTGCGGAAAATGTGGACTGACCTCGACAATGAGAACTCTCTCTGAATCGCGGATGACTGAAACAATCTCATTGGCTGTTGCGCCAGCATGCAACGACAAACTCACATATCCATCAACAGGACTTGCTCCTGCCACCGCCATTACTCGGGGCTTGAGGTGGGCAAGCACTGGCTCAAAGCGCCGAAAATCTGCAGGAATAAAATCAATGTCTGCACCACTATCGCGCAAGAAGCGCTCCGCTGGCCCAAAAAATCCACTCTGAAAATGCACTGCTGGATCCATAAACACTGCATACAAGTCCGGCAACAGCGCACCTGACACGCGCAAATCTACAAAGTCTTTTCGGTCTCCCAATGCATGCATAAAAGCACCGGGGATTCCGGGACCAAGCGGTACTGCCAACGTGTCACTTGGCCTGATTGCCTGGACCGCTGACTCCATTGATGAAAACACACTGTTCATTTCATGACTCCGATCTATCTCTCAGCCTAGAGACTTTGTCCGTGAGTGGAGTCACGCAATTGTGACGCGAGAATAGAGCGTGTGAGCAGCATCGTCGTTTCAGAACTGGCATACTCCCCGCCCGGATCTGATCAATTGTTCTTTGACGTGGGCTTTGGTGTTTCTCCAGGAGAACACGCAGCACTTGTTGGTGCAAATGGCGTTGGCAAGAGCACCATTTTGCGTATCTTGACTGGCGAACTTTCACAAGATGACGGAGAGTTCACGGTCAACGGAACAATGCTGGCCATGACCCAAGACGTTGGTATGTCGCGACCAAACGACACGGTGCGACACATGCTGCTTGAGGTCGCCACCCCAACATTGCGCGCAGCCGGCAACGCACTCATCGCAGCCGAACTCGCGTTAGCCAATGGCACTGACGACGGAATGGGATACGCCGTCGCATTATCTGATTGGGGTGACCTCGGTGGATATGAACTTGAAACGCAGTGGCAAGCCGCTGCTCAACGCAGCGTCAAAACACCAATCACTGATTTTTCTACGCGCCTCATTAGCGAACTATCAGGCGGTGAACGCAAGCGACTTGTTCTTGATCTCTTGCTCACATCCGGAGTCGATGTATTGCTTCTTGACGAACCAGATAACTACCTTGATATCCCCACGCGCGCATGGCTCGAAGAGCAAATCAAAGCGTGTCGCTCAACAATCTTGATGGTCAGTCACGACCGCACAATGCTCGAACGAGTGTCCACAAAAATTATTGCAATCGAAGGATCTGGCTGTTGGATACACGGAGGCTCGTATGTCACATACCCAGAGGCACGTGAAAAACGCCAAGCACTCTTGGGCGACGACCTAAAGCGCTGGAACGACGAAGAGCGACGACTCTTTCATCACATGAAAATCATGAAGCAACGCGCTGCTCAAAATTTCAAAAATGCAACCAAGGCAAACGGTGCAGAAACGCGCTGGGAAAAATTTGTTGCGGCTGGTCCACCACCACCACCAGCACCTGACCAACAAATCTATGTGCGACTGCGTGGCGCCGACTCTGCTCGCCGTGTCGTCAAGTTCGAGAATCTCTCAATGGGAAATCTTTTCTTGCCTTTCTCAGACGAAGTGCATTACGGCGAGCGCGTTGGCTTGATTGGCCCCAACGGAACAGGCAAAAGCCATCTGCTTGGCGCACTGAGTGGCGACAAACAACCAGACCACGGAACAATTCTCTTTGGTCCACGCACTTCTGTTGGGGTGTTCACCCAAATCAATGATCGACCAGACTTCATTGGCCGCGAATGCATCGACATCATTCGTGATCGCGTTGTGGATGAACAAAAAGCCATGGGTGCACTCGCCCGCTATGGACTACGAAACAATTCTCGCCAAGATTTTGCGACACTCTCGGGCGGACAAAAAGCCCGCCTCGAAATCCTGTGCCTTGAACTCGAGGGACACAATGTGCTTCTCCTTGATGAGCCCACGGACAACCTTGACATCGAGTCATCCGAAGCACTCGAAAAAGCGCTCGATGGTTTTGAAGGAACCGTCATTGCCGTCAGCCATGACCGAACATTTCTTGCTCAGTTCGATCGGTTCATCATGATTACCGATGATGGCGACGTATATGCCTTGCCTGATTTTGAAATCGCACTGGCTGGACTGAGCGCACCAGATACTTTGTCCACTTTGCGGTTGGCCAAACCACTTACTGCCTCGTAGTGCATCTCTTTTGTCGCTCGTAACGCCGTAGCCTAAGAGGCTGTGATTCTTATTGATGCCCAGGGCGTAAAAGCCTCTCGCCCGAATCGGCCACTCTTTGATGATCTGTCAATCACGGTCAGCGATGGCGATCGCATCGGTGTTGTCGGGCTCAACGGTTGCGGCAAAAGTACGTTGCTACGCATCATTAGTGGTGACCTCGAACCAGATGCCGGAGTAGTGCGCAAAGGGCGCGGTGCTCGCATCGGTGTTTTGCCTCAACTTCCAGTTCTTCCCGTCGGAACTGTGCGCGAGGCAGTTGGTCACGACTGGCAAGGCGAAGCGATGCTTGATCGCCTCGGAATGTCTGGGCTGATCGATGCTTCTACAGCAGAACTTTCTGGCGGACAAAAAAAGCGTGTTGCGCTTGCTGCCTTGTTGGTATCGGAGTGGGAAGCGCTCATCTTGGACGAACCCACCAACCATCTTGACCTTGATGCAATCTCGTATCTCGAAGAGTGGCTAGCCAATTACTCGGGTGGACTTTTGCTCGTCACACATGATCGTCACGTACTCGATCATGTCACCAACAAAGTTCTCGAAATCGATCGCGGACACTCTTATATGCATATTCCTGCCAACCGCCACGCTGGTTCTGGCTATGCGGCGTATTTAGCCGGACGTATCGAGCGTGAAGAACAAGCAGCAACTGCCGAACAAATTCGCAAGAACCTTGCCAAGCACGAACTCGCATGGCTACGTCGTGGTGCACCTGCTCGATCAACAAAACCAAAAGCACGCGTTGACGCTGCCAAAGAGATCGTCGCTCGTCGTGCTGATGCACCTGCTCGGGCCGGAGAACTCGGCTTGTCGCTTGGCAGTCAACGGTTGGGCTCAAAAGGAATCCAACTGCATAGCGTCGGATTCAGTTGGCCTGCAACATCTCAAAACCCAAACGGTGCGCTTGTCTTGCAACCATTCGAGCACGAACTTGAACCAGGTGATCGTCTTGGCATCGTTGGACCAAATGGTGCTGGCAAGAGCACGTTGCTGGATCTGATTGCTCAACGGTTGCGTCCAACTGTTGGCCATATTGAAATGGGTCGCACAGTCAAAGTTGGCTACTACGACCAGTTGGGGCGCGATCTCAATCTCAATCAACGTGTTCGTGAGGCCGTTGCTGGCGACAAAGGCGCGCCATCAGTCGAAGACAATAACTTGATGCGTCAATTCTGGTTTGATGGTGATGCACAATTTGCCCCCATTTCCACGTTGTCTGGTGGAGAACGCCGGCGCCTGCAACTGTTGCTCACACTTGCTGAACAGCCAAACGTCTTGTTGCTTGACGAGCCCACAAACGATCTTGATCTTGACACTCTTCGTGCACTTGAGGAATACCTCGATACATGGCCCGGCATTGTGGTTGTCGTGAGCCATGATCGTATTTTCTTGGATCGAACTGTCAATGAAGTTCTTGCCATTAACAGCACCGGAGACGCCGCTCTCGTGCGTGGCGGTGTACAGGGGTGGCTCAATCAGCGCAAGACACCAAAGCAATCCGCAAAAGTGCGCAGTGCAGCATCGGTATCATCCAATGTTGCGCCAATGCCGGCACCGCGAGTGACCATCACTGCAAAAAGCGCCAGCACATTGCGTCGCCTTCTTGTCCAAGCCGAAAAATCTCTCGCCGATGCAACAACGCAACTCGAAAGCCTCACCGCGTCGGTGGCCACTGCTGGTGCAGACCATGCTCTGTTGGCGCGCCTCAGTGCCGAACTTGCTGCTGCCCAGATACAGATGGACACGGCCGAAGAATCATGGTTGGCCCTTGCCGCTCAAGCCGAACTGCAAGGCGTTTCCGTCAAGTAATACTGCTTTGGACAGGAGGTGGACTCTTGTCTTTTGGTGTTGATGCGCTATAAATATCATTCAGCCATCAACAACGGTGGTCTCTTACGGGGGTGTATATATGGGTCAGTTCAGCGGCAAAACAGTTCTTATTACGGGAGCGTCATACGGATTAGGTGAAGGGTTCGCAGAAGGGTTTGCCAAAGAAGGCGCGGACTTGATTCTGACCGCCCGCTCAACAGAACTTCTCAATAGTGTTGCCGATCGTTGTCGCACAATGGGCTCAAAAGTGACCGTCGTCCCTGGCGATGTGTCAATCGAAGAAGACGTGATTCGAGTTGTACAAACCGGAATCAAAGAGCACGGCAAAATCGATGTTTTGATTAACAACGCAGGCGTCAGCGACATGCGCGGAGTTTCTCCTGAAAACTTTGACATGACTACCTGGAACTGGATCATGTCAATCGATCTCAATGGTGCGTTCATGTATATGCGTGAATGTGGCAAGCACATGCTCGAACGCAAAAGTGGTTCAATCGTCAACATCTGCTCCATCATGGGTAGCGGAGCAAATGAACTCAACATCATCGCCTACACCGCGGCCAAGGGAGCCTTGCGAAACCTCACTCTGCAATTGGGTTGCGAATGGGCAGACCGCGGCGTGCGTGTCAACGCAGTGTCTCCCGGATTCATCATCACAGAGATGGTGCGCCCAGCACTCGAAGCATTGGGGATGGACAA
>JAEMRC010000081.1:0-3372 GCA_016463545.1 Ilumatobacteraceae bacterium | reverse complement strand
CTCGAAACATCAAGTGAGCCAACAGCGAACACCGGAATGATCCATCCGTACAGAACTCCGACGCGGTAATCCTGATAGAACTGTTCAAAGGAATAGTTCTTGACGCCATTTTTGATGAGTTCGTCGTGGTAAATATGCAATAGCGAATCTTCATTGGCTTGACGGACAGCGGTGCTGACGCTCTGACTCATGAAATACGCTACGTCGTAAGCGCCACCACCTTTACTGCACGTCTGAAAATCGATCATCCAAACATCACCGGAGTCGCCAAAGAAAAGATTGTCGAGTCGAAAATCAAAATGCGCAACGGTATTTGGCATTGCCGCAATTCGGTCAAGCAACTGATGCACGTTGGCCCCGTATTGCTCCATTACTGGAATCATGTCTGCATCGATAGCGTGCTCAAAGACCTGCATGAAGCCGGGTAAAGACGCTTTATAGACTTCGCTGCCGATCTTCATTCCGTCTGAGTTTGCCATCGGCAGCCAATCAAACGAATTGAGTTCGGTTGTTTGCCAAAAATGGGCATGCATTCCGGCAACTGTGCGCATCACGGCAGCAGCATCAGCCACTGTCACGCCAGCCGATTGATCACCAACACGCAGATGTCCAAGATCTTGTAACACCAACACGTAATCATCATTGGCATAATCGGCAGCCACAAAATGTGCACTTGGCACGGTTGGCAATTGTGGGGCAATTTGTGAATAAAAACGAGCCTCACGCTCAAACACTCGTGCCGGTGCCAACATGCCCCGAATCATTGGGTCTTGTGTCGGTATTTTACAAATCACGCTCTCTGGACCCGAGCCGCCTGTGTACGTAACGCCGAGCCTTCCGACTTCGCCCATAAAACCAACTCCGGCACCCATATTGTGCGGCGTCAGCGAAGCAACAATTGTTGAAGCATCAATGGCCCCACCTGCACGCAACGACTGCGTCATCCAATCTGTTGTAATGCTTGCGACAGTGGTTGGTAAACGGCTCATTGATTTTCTCCTCTTACAAGATTGTTCCTGTGTACAGGTAACGACCGTAGTCGGATGTGGTTATCCGCGACCAATCATGCCTGCTCCTGCCACAACCGTGGCGATGTCACGTGCATAACGCGGCGCCAGATGCGCACGAACAACATCTAGAGCCACATCGCCACGTGTGTCTCCGGCTCGCTGCAACACGTCCAGATCAATAATGGTTTGTTCAAGCGCTTTGCCCAGTTGGCGGTGCGCCGCAAGAACCTTCTCGCGATCGATTGGCGCTGGCACATCTGCCAGAGTTCCAAGGGTTTTCGCGCGCTCGCGAACAGCATCTGCAGATGCACCTGTCACACCTTCTAGTGCGCCCGCCGTATCGCGCAGTACTTTGGTCATCGCATTGTGTTCGTCGACAATATACGAATCATAAACTGGCACCATCTGGCGCAACTCTTGAATCAGTGATTGCATCATTGCGGCTGTTGCTTGTGCTTTTGGGTTTGACAAGTTCGGCATCAGTTCTTCACTAATGGCGTATATCAAGCCCATCAAAATATCGTCAATACTTGGGCTGGTGTTCATGATGCCGCTCCTGGATAATTCATTTGTTGTGAGAATGCTTGTAGTGCCGGAATACTGGACTGCACTAGATACACATGCAGCAGCTGGTGGTGTTCACCAGCGAGTCTGCGAGAGATTGCGGAGTTCACTGGTACGGCGATATTTGCAGTACCAAACATATTGAAATAATTGATCTCTTCGGCCGTGACATTAAATCCTGTGAGTTCGTTGTAGTACGCCAAGAATCCACCTTTATCGCGTGGGTGATCCATGATGCGCGTGTTGCTCAAGAGATCCATCGTGGTCATCCAACCCAAATCCTCACGCGGATCACCAACACGACTATTTTCCCAGTCAATCAGCGCGGTTACTTTGCCGTTTTCATACAAAAAATTAGCGGGGTTGAAGTCACCGTGCACAAGTGCAAGTGGCAATGCACGTGGTTTTGTACGACGCAGAGTTTGAAATAAATCAATCAATATCATGATCGACGGATCAAATGCCACAGACGGATACGACGAAATGTAGTACTCACATGTTGAGTCGATGTAGTCATCCCATGACGTTGTTTTGATTCCGACTCCTCGCGGATCACTCAGTGCACCAGTTGGGTCAATAGTGGCGATATCACTTGTATGCAACTCAACAAGTACCTCACACAAGTGACGCACCACATCGTCAACTTGATCTTCGTCGGGCCCGCCATTAAAGAGGTCGGACGTATTGCCATTGCCATGCATGCGCTGAATGACCATTGCTGCTTCACCAAATGGTTTGGGGTCGAGTTCGTATCCATAACTCTGACTCACTGGTACTCCAGTATTGAGGCGAATTGATTCAATCAAGTCGTGCTCTACAGCGCGACTTGTCTGCAAGATTGAGATTTCAATGGGCGGATCTTTGCGCAAAATGAGCGGCAGTCGCTCTTGGGCACCACCGCGAGTCAATTGCGCTACACAGCTAAAGGTCTCGCGCGAGAACCCCCCAGGAATCTGCTGAAAGTCTTCGATCCCGACGTCATCCGCGTCTGGAAATCTCTTCTTCAAAAAACTCACCAATGATTGTTCCAATGTCGTCCCCCGATACACATTTTCAATGAATTGTGAGTGAACCTTAGTGCAATAGGATGGGCCCGTGACCATCGACCGAATCTCAACAGACAAACTCCTCACCACCACCCGCTCTGTGCGAAAACGACTGGACCTCAGCCGTGCCGTTGAGCCAGAGGTTGTACAGGAATGTATTGAAATCGCCATGCAAGCCCCGACCGGAACCAATGCCCAGAACTGGGCATTCATGGTGGTCACTGATGCCGCCAAGCGCAAGGCTATTGCTGACGCATATCGCCAAGGCGGAGAAGTCATGTCGGGCTCGGGATATCCGCCGCCTCTCGAACCAGGCGACCCGCGCGAACACGTCATGCCCAAAGTCATGGAGTCGGCTCAGTATCTGGGACAAGTTCTCGAGCAAGTCCCCGTGCATGTCATTGCCTGCGTCAAAGGTCGAGTCGAGTCCGTCCCGATGGTGATTGCTCAGGCCAGCACGTACGGATCTATCCTTCCGGCCGCATGGAGCTTCATGCTGGCGCTGCGATCTCGCGGCCTCGGAACGGCTTGGACCACAATCCATCTGTTCCAAGAAAAAGAAATCTCCCAGTTGCTCGGCATCCCAGACGACTGGACCCAAACAGTTCTCTTCCCCGTCGCGTATTACACGGGCGATGATTTCAGACCAGCCCATCGACTGCCAGTTGATGAGATGACTCACTGGGATTCGTGGGGTAACCATCGCTCACCCCGTCCCCGTCCCTGACGGTGACATTCTCAAGTAGTCAAGA
>JAEMRC010000009.1 GCA_016463545.1 Ilumatobacteraceae bacterium | reverse complement strand
CCATCAATAGTGCTCGTCGCTATTGGCACATTGCTGTTGATGGTGGAGTTGTCTCCGAGTTGGGCTGTTTCATTACTGCCCCAACAATTTATGGCACCCGTTGACAACACGGCACATGTATGACCAGCGCCAGCGCTCACTTGAGTAGCCACATTGCTGACTCCATCAAGACCAGATACCGCAACAGGAACATTGCTGTTAATGAATGTGGCATTGCCTAATTGACCAGTTGCATTGAGTCCCCAGCACCACACTGCACCACCAACCAACAATGCACACGAATGTGCTTCTCCGGCACTAACAGCAGTTGCACGAACATTGACGCCGTCAAGACCAGTCACCCGCACCGGAACATTGCTATTTATGAATGTGGCATTGCCAAGTTGGCCCGACGAATTGTCGCCCCAGCAATTGACGGCACCACCCGTGATGAGCGCACACGAATGATTACCACCTGCACTCACTATTGACGCCTGCAAGGCAGATGCAGTTGGCGCAACTGGTGGCAGCGTGGTTGTTGTAGTGGTGGTTGATGTTGTCGTAGTTGTAGAAGTCGAGGTGGTTGTTTCATCAGGAACCGTGGTGTCGGGTTCATCTGCGATCGTGCTAGTGGTTGTGGTGTCAGGTTCATCTGCGATCGTGCTTGTAGTTGTTGTTGCCGTATCGGGAGGAGTGGCATCTACCGGGACTGTTCCGGTTGTTGAGTCAACCGGACTCGGCACGCCCACCAGTGTGGGAATCGCGGCCGACACGGGCAGTGCCAACGTGCCCACCCAGACCTTGGTGGTTTGTTTTGATGCACACACCCACAACACGCCAGATTTCTTGCGAGTGGTACCCAGCCGTTTGCATTTGACTCGCTTTGCCTTTGACGTTGTTTTAGCAACAGAAAACCAACGGTTACCCACGCGCGTTGCGGCGCACACCACTTTTTGACGCGACAAAGTGGCAACTTGACCTGGTTTTTTACAGGCTGATCCCGCAACCACTACGCCATTGCGCACCACACCATCAGAACGTGACGACGCAGAACCACACGCCGACAAGATGCAAGCCGCGAGCACAAGTGTCGCTGCAGATTTTTTCCAAGACATCCGACCCCCATCGCATTCTTGTCATCACCATAGCGAGTGATGTTTGTGGATGTTGGTCAGCCCCCCGAGGCTTCGGACACCTTTTGTTTTCCGGCTGAGATCCATGGCATCATCGAACGCAACTGCTTGCCCACTGCTTCGATTGGGTGCTCTGCCCCAGCCTTGCGCATTGCGTTGAAGTTGACTCGGCCGCTCTCGCTCTCTTTGATCCACTCACGAGCAAACTTGCCGCTCTGGATCTCTTTCAAGATCTTTTGCATTTGCTTCTTAGTGGCTTCTGTAACAATGCGTGGTCCGCGTGAAACGTCGCCGTATTCGGCAGTGTCGCTAATGCTGTAACGCATTCCTGCGATGCCTTCTTCGTACATCAAGTCCACGATGAGTTTGACTTCGTGCAAGCACTCGAAATACGCCATCTCTGGTTGGTATCCGGCCTCAACAAGAGTTTCGAACCCGGCCTGAACCAATGATGTCAGTCCACCGCACAGAACAACCTGCTCGCCGAACAAATCGGTTTCGGTTTCTTCTGTAAAGGTTGTCTCGATCACGCCTGCGCGTGCTCCACCAATGGCTTCTGCGTATGACAGCGCTAAGTCTTTTGCCTTTCCAGTTGCATCTTGCTCGACTGCAATCAGACATGGCACACCGCCACCTTCTGTGTATGTACGACGCACTAAGTGACCTGGTCCCTTTGGTGCAATCATGATGACATCAACACCAGCTGGCACTTTGATGCGCTTGAAACGAATATTGAATCCGTGTGCGAATGCCAATGCTTTGCCGGGCTTCATGTAGCGCCTGATATCTGCTGCATACGTTGCTTTTTGCTCGGTGTCTGGCATGGTGAGCATGATGACGTCAGCCCACTTTGATGCATCAGCGATGCTCTTTACAGTGAGACCAGCAGCAGTTGCCTTAGCAGCAGACGAGGAGCCCTCGCGTAATCCGACAACCACTTGCACGCCACTCTCTTTGAGGTTCAGTGCGTGAGCATGGCCTTGTGAGCCATATCCGATGATGGCGACTTTACGCCCACGGATAATTGAAGGATCTGCATCTTTTTCGTAGTACATCTTTGCTGCCATTAGTTGGCCTTTCCTTTTGCGGCACGCGGACGTGCCTCGCGGTCTAATTTGGGTAACGCCACTCGACCAGTGCGTTGAATTTCTACGATGCCGTAGCCGCGCAGTAATTCTTCACAATCATCAAGTTTGTCTGGGCTGCCGTCAAGAGAAAGAGTCAGGGAGTCGGTTCCGACTGCCAAAATCTTTCCCTCAAATACATTAACCAGTTCCAGAATTTGTCCACGGGCTTCGCCCGCTGCACGCACGGTGCACATCATGAGTTCGCGCTCGACAGACTTACGTGGATCAAGTTCTGTAATGCGCACAACTTCGATGAGTTTGAATAATTGCTTCACCACTTGTTCGAGGGGTGTTGATTCAACATCGACCACAATGGTGATACGGCTGAAATCAGGGTCTTCTGTTGGTGCTACAGCCAGTGAAAAGATGTTGTAACCCCGACGCGCAAAAAGTCCGGCAACGCGCGCCAACACACCTGGACGGTTCTGCACTAGCACCGACAAGATGTGGTGCTGGTGCGAATCACCGTATGGGTTATTTGGGTTCATCGCGTTCATCGCAAAAACTCTCTGAGACTGTTCTGGCTCGGCTGAATCAGCACGTCGTCGTTTCCGGCACCGGCAGGAACCATCGGGAAAACTTTTTCAAATTGCTCAACACGAAACTCCACAACAACTGAGCGGTCGTTAATGCTGTTGGCTTTATCAATGGCGTTTTCTACTTCTTCTTCGGCTTCAACGCGAATACCGACACAGCCCATTGCTTCTGCCCACTTGACATAGTCCGGAACACCGCCGCCGAGATTGACTTCGCTGTATCGCTCGCCATAAAACATCTCTTGCCACTGACGAACCATGCCCAAGTACGAGTTGTTCAGAATTGCAATCTTGACTGGAATGTTTTCTGTTGTCGCTGTGATCAGTTCTTGTGCGGTCATCTGAAAACAACCATCACCATCGACTGCCCACACCGTGCGGTCGGGGCGACCTACTTTGGCGCCAATCGCCGCAGGAACAGCAAAACCCATTGTTCCGAGTCCGCCTGAGTTCACCCATGTATATGGCTCCGTAAAGTTCCAGTACTGACTTGTCCACATTTGATGTTGTCCGACACCGCTTGCAACAATTGTTCCGTCTGGTGCGCCGTCGCGAAGTTTTTCAAGACAGAACTGTGGCTTCAATGCACCACCTGGCTCCATCGCGTCGTAACTGAGTGGAAACTGCTCGCGCCAACCACTCAAGCGACTGCGCCATGGACCAACATCTGCTTGCGTGTCTCCGCCATTTAAAAGATCTTTGATGGCCTTGACTAATTCTTCGACAACCAAACGACAGTCACCAACAATTGGCACGTCTGGGCGACGAACTTTGCCCTGTTCTGCAGGGTCAATGTCAACGTGAATAATTTTTGCTTCTTGGGCGAATCCGGACACCTTGCCAGTAACGCGGTCATCGAATCGTGAACCGAGCGCAATCAGCAGGTCACTTTTTTGCATGGCCGTGATTGCTGTTGCATTGCCGTGCATTCCGGGCATTCCTAAACACAAAGGATGATCGTCAGGGAAAGCTCCGCGCGCCATCAGTGTTGTGACGACTGGGATCTGAGTGAGTTCGGCAAGTTCACGAACGATTTCAGCAGCGCGAGCCTTGAGAACACCGCCACCCAAATACAAAATAGGGCGTTCGGCAGCAAGGATCATCTTGGCTGCTTCTTTGATCATTCGTGGATGACCTTTTGTCGTTGGCTTGTATCCCGGAAGTGAATCAGCAACTTCGTCATCGCTTGGCCAGTTCCATGTCATTGAGTTTTGCAAGACATCTTTTGGTACGTCAATCAACACTGGACCAGGACGACCTGTTGTCGCAACATGAAACGCCTGACGAACCGCCATCGGAATATCTTCTGCACGCATGACAAGTTCGTTGTGCTTTGTGACGCTGCGTGTGATTCCGACTGTGTCGCACTCTTGAAACGCGTCGGTACCAATTGCAGTTGTCGGAACCTGACCAGTGATAACAACCAACGGAATCGAGTCCATGTACGCGTCGCACAACGGCGTCACCATGTTGGTAGCGGCCGGACCACTCGTGACCATTGCAACTCCTGGTCGACCAGTGACATGCGCATACCCTTCGGCCATGTGGCCGGCGCCCTGTTCGTGGCGCACCAAGATGTGTCGAATGCTGGATTTAAGAAGCGGATCGTAGGCCGGCAGGATGCAACCACCAGGCAGACCAAACATCACGTCCACTTGCTCTTTTTCAAGCGAGCGGATGAGTGCCTCGGCCCCGGTCAGTGTCTCTTTTTGTGACATATGGTGTCTCCTTGTGGGTATCTAGTGTGGTGGGTTAATGGGTCAAAACGTGGCTGAGAAATAAAAAAACCTCCCAAATGGGAGGTTTTTAGCGCGTTCGGCGATGGCCGACGCGCTACACGACTACTACTACAGATTCTGTGGCGATAAATAATGAACTCATCCATTCAAGTCTGCCACACGCAGGGACTGTCCACAACCCCCAATTTCAAGAACAATCCTGAGCCACCAGCCTTTGCCTCTATCCTGAAGGCGACTTCCTTTATCCTGAAGCAGACCCTGGCCGTGCTGGCGCCTCCCGCGTTGCACGAGCCGCTACAACCGAAAGCACTCTCATCATGAACTCACCTCACACTGTTGCTCCCGCCACTGGCAAATTGGGGGTTCTCACAGTTGGTCTTGGCGCCGTCGCCACCACTCTGATTGCTGGCGTCGAACTCGCCAAACGCGGACAAGGAAAACCAATCGGCTCAATGACGCAGATGGGAACAATCCGTCTCGGCAAGCGCACGGACAATCGCAGTCCGCTTGTGAAAGATTTCGTCCCCCTCGCTCGACTCGAAGACATCGTCTGGGGAGCATGGGACGTGTTTCCCGATGACGCATACGTCGCTGCTTCGCGTGCAGGAGTGCTTGAGCAAGGAAAACATCTCGAATCAATCTCAGAAGCATTGCGCGACATTCGTCCGATGACCGCAGCGTTTGAACGCAAGTACGCCCGCAATCTGACTGGCGAGCACACCAAGGGTGACATCAGTAAGCGCGAAATGCTCAATGCGATTCGCGCAGACATCAATCGTTTCCGTGATGAGAAAAAAGTTGATCGTCTCGTCATGATCTGGTGTGCAAGCACTGAGATTTTCATTGAGCCCGGCCCACAGCACATGACGCTTGAATCATTCAATGCTGCAATCGATGCAAATGACGAAATGATCTCGCCAGCAATGCTCTATGCGTACGCATCAATTCTTGAAAATGTTCCGTTCGCAAACGGCGCACCAAACCTTGCGGTCGACACACCTGCATTGCGCCAATTAGCAACTGACATGAACGTACCAATCAGCGGCAAAGACTTCAAGACTGGTCAGACACTCATGAAAACAGTGCTTGCTCCAATGCTTAAAGCACGTCAACTTGGTTTGGCTGGTTGGTACAGCACCAACATCTTGGGCAACCGTGACGGAGAAGTACTCGATGCTCCTGAGAACTTCAAGACAAAAGAAGAATCAAAACTTGGCGTGCTCGAAGACATTCTTGAGCCAGCCAAGAACCCAGATCTTTATGGCAATGTCTTTCATAAAGTAAGCATCAATTACTACCCACCGCGTGGTGACAACAAAGAGGGTTGGGACAACATCGACATCTTTGGATGGCTGAACTATCCAATGCAGATCAAGGTCGACTTCTTGTGCCGTGACAGCATTCTTGCTGCGCCGCTTGCGCTCGACTTAGTGCTCTACAGCGACCTCGCACAACGCGCTGGTCTTGGCGGAATTCAAGAGTGGTTGTCTTTTTATTACAAGAGTCCACAGGTCGCTCCTGGTTTGTATCCAGAACACGATCTCTTTATTCAGTTGACAAAACTCAAGAACACACTGCGATGGATCATGGGCGAAGACCAAATCACCCATCTGGGCCGCGAGTACTACGAAGAAGACTGACATGCCAGATTCCGTGAGCATGTCTCGCGTCAACCTGCAACCCATGCTCTATGACTTGGCGTGCGTTCTTGTCATGGTTGTCATTGGCACACGAAATCACGACCAAGACACCGGCATCAGCGCAGTCCTGGGTGTTGCTTCCCCGTTCTGGATCGCCGTGGTGATTGCGTGGATCGTGCTTCGCGCGCATCGCTCACCGCGCGCAATGTCGACTGGTGCCGCAATCTGGGCCATCAGTGTGAGTGGAGGGATGTTGTTGCGACATTTCGCCTGGGATCGCGGCACTGCCGGCGCCTTTATTGTGGTGGCCACAATATTTTTAGGCGCAACTATGATGGGCTGGCGCGCAATCGCAAATCGCTAGCGCAACTGCATCACCAACATTAGAAGGAGTCAAAGCACGTGGAATCTTTCAATCACGATCAAGTTGCAATGGTTGCCTCATACGCCACATCAATTCACCGCGGACAGTACCGCAAATCCCTCGATAATAGTAAAACACCGTACATTGCGCACCTCTACGATGTTGCCAGCATTCTGATATCTGCAGGTGCTAGTTCGGATGAAGTCTGTGCGGGTCTTTTGCATGATGCAATCGAAGATCAAGGCGGAAATCCTCAGGCAGAAAATATCAGCCGGATGTTCGGATCTGATGTTCGGACATTGGTAGAGGGATGCACTGACTCCACCAGTACCGAACCCGACAAAAAACTTCCGTGGGAACAAAGAAAAAAAGCCTACATTAAGCATTTTGAAACCGCTTCAGACTCTGTTCGCAGAGTGTCATGCGCCGACAAGATCAGCAATATGCGAGCAATTATCGCCGATCTTGAAAAAACTGGTATCAACACTTGGAATCTTTTTTGTCGAAGCATTGAACGCGATGGAAAGAAAAATACCCTGCCACTGGACGAGCGCCGCGAAAAAGTATTGTGGTATCACGACGCAATCGGCAAGGTAGTTGATGACAACAGTGCAACTATCGGCAAACTTGCAGACCTTTACACCTCAACTCTGGGGCAATTGCATATTGCCGCAGAAACCTACACTCAGTAGCGCGACTTTTTATCGCTTGGTCCTCTAAACCGCATCGGCGGATCTAGTTCAATTGCTTTTCCACGTTTGTACGTGTCAGAAGGACGACCTCGAGTTCCGCCAGATGGCGTGAGTGATCCGGCTTCGACAAACTCGACTAGTCCCTTTGTTTCAGCAACTTTGCGACGAAAGTTTGCTGAATCAATTTCCCATCCAAGAATTGTCTCGTAAACATTTCGTAGTTCACTTAATGAAAAGCCTCGCCGATTACAAAAAGACGTAGCGGCTGACGTCTCTTCAATTAGCTTGATTGCTTTTTTATAGGCTGTTCTCACAATTTTGTTGTGATCAAATTCAAGTTTCAGTTTTCCGGACAAAATTCGTTGCACCGGTACAAGTTCTGCAGTTGCAGCATCAGACCCGGCCTTGATGACATCAATGATTGGCAACAGCGCCACATAGGCGATGGTTACGTATCTGCCACGAGGGTCACGGTCAGGGTCACCGAATGCGCGTCCTTGGTGCAACTGGTCAGCCTCAACTTTGATTCCTGTTTCTTCGAACAATTCACGCATCGCTGCCTGACGAAGCGACTCATTGGGCTTCACGATTCCGCCGGGCAAAGCCAGCACTCCAGTTTTGGCGGTCTCGCGATGCACGACAACTGTTTTGAGTTCTTTGTTTTCAATGGTCATGGCCACGATGTCCACAGCGACATAGAAAGGTATTGGTTTCGTTGCCACACCCAGACTATAGAGTATGAAGTACATCTAAATCCAGTTCGTCATCCTATTGACGACAAGAAAGGCAAACTATGACCAAACCCCATCCACAACTTTCCCGTCCAGAACTCCATCGAGCCGCAGGGGCGTTCCTCGCCGCCGCTATCGCTGATGCCATGGGGGCAATTTTTGAATTTCAAGAAGGCGGATTATTTGACCGCGCTTTCCCTACGTGGGTTTTAACAGGCCACGGCGAAATGCGCGGGGGCGGTTCACTTGCTCCCGGAGAATTCACAGACGACACGCAGATGGCGCTTGCACTTGCTTTGTCTTTGATTAATTGTGGTGAATTTACTAGCGACGATGTGTGGTTCCGTTGGCAGGCATGGGCATCTGATGCCAGAGATGTCGGAATCATTACCCGGAATGCACTTGGTAACAGCGATCACGTTGGTGCCGCACAGGATGCACATGACTCCATCGGACAAAGCGCGGGTAACGGCGCACTCATGCGCGTCACACCTCTTGCGTTGTGGTGTGCAGATTGGTCTGTTCAAGATCTCATGGCACTTGCCGTCGAGCAGTCAGCGCTTACGCATTTTGATCCGGCCGCTGGTTGGGGTGCTGCAATCAGCGCCGAACTAATCCGGCGTGGCATTCATGGCGCACATCCCATTGATGAAATCGACGATGTGTTGTCGTATGTTCCCCAGCCTTACCGCGATCAATTCGCAGCCGTGCTCGGTGCAGACTTTGATCCCCATACTTACCAAGGGCCATCAAACGGCTCCGTCTGGATATGTCTTGCCCAAGCCATCTGGGCAGTGCGTCATTCCGATTCATTGCCCGACACACTGCGCAACGCCATCAACTTAGGAGGCGACACCGACACGGTGGCGTGTGTTGCGGGTGGTCTAGCTGGATCACTTTATGGCATTCAGGCGATTCCATCTCGATGGCTCGCCCATGTTAATGGCAGCCTGCGTCTTCCAGATGACACAGTTGCTTTCTTTGACTCCGCACACCTGCAAGATATTGCCCGTCAATTAGTCGGCCGTCATGCGGCGACCATGAGCCATGTCGAAACAGCAGCAGGTCCCCAAGAGGTCGCGCCAAATGTATTCGCAGCAAATCTCGCCGGTGCAGCCACAGCACCCACCGATTGGGCAATATTGTCGTTTTGTCGCACAGAAGATCGTTTCAAGAATCACATCAATCGCCGCGAGTCCTACATCATCGACGAGAGCGGTGATCACAACTCCGACATTATGAGTGTTGTCACCGACGCAATTGACACCATTAATGCATTTCTTGCCGCAGGTACTCCTGTCGTCGTACATTGCCACGGTGGCCGCAGTCGCACTGGTCTCATTCTCAAGGCATGGGCAATGCGCCAATACGGCTACTCCGAGCGCCAAGCCCATACGTGGCTGCAGGATTCGTGGTCGGTATACGAAGACTACAACACCAGTTTCAAAGAATTTCTTCGAACAGAATGGGAATAAAATCTATGTGCTTGACGGCGACATGCCAGCACCCGGAGATAAATGCCCGTATTGCACGTGGCTATCGAATCGCACTACCTAGTTAGTCCTTAAGCGCTGCGAACAAGACCGATAGGTCGGCCCATTGAGATGCCATGGTGATAATTGCCAGAAACAGCTCGCTAATAGCTGTTGTGGCGATGTCAGTGACTAAGAAAATTGAGTCGCCGTTCATGACGTATTTTTGGCCTAGGCGTGCTTCGTTGAAATTATTGACTTCTTGCAGTGTCGCCAAGTTATTTGACACGCCGCTTGCCACGCACATAGTCACTCGTATGTAGTCATCGTGGCCTATTTTGTCGGGAATAATAACGATCTCCATCTGTGTGGACTCGTATGTAATGTGCACTATTGGATGCGATGATTCGGTGTTCCATTCTTTTACCTCTAGGTCAAGAAGTTTGAGTTCGTTCTCGATCTGCTCACGAACAAGTGCGACACATTCACGCTCGAGGGTCACGGAGAAACCAATTTCTGAGTTATACACGGCAAGATGAGTTGGATTGGTTGACGACAGCGTCATTGCCCAATCTTCCTGCGAGAAATTTTCAGTTAATCCGTGACCCAAGACGTAGGCGTCGCACTCAAACTTGAGATGGGGTGTTGCATTAATCGCAAACACGAGAGTATTGGCGCGACCTCCGTAGCGCGACCAGTCCATTGTGCATGTCATTTTTTCGTCACCGACCTCGATCACGACAAACGGAGCAAGAAAATTTGGATACTCGTCTTTGTCAACTGGTCCAGGCCAATCATTAATCAGTTCGCCTAATCGACGCGCTTGCGTGGGATTTAAATTGATGTTGATGTCTCCGTCGGTATAGAACTCAAGATCAGATGGCTTCCACTCAACAGGGATATCGCCATGAACTTCTTCTGCTCCTGAACTTACAATGCATACTTTTTGGTCTGGTGACACCTTGAGAGTGCACATGCTTGATTCGATCACTAGCCCTGCAACATGGCGCAGAAATACTGGAGCAAAGGGCATCAACAGATCGAACGGACTGCCGTCAAGGACAGCGTTGCCCCACACTGTTGTGTTGCGTTCTTTTGCGCACCACGTGCGCTCACCGTCGCGGATGCTCAACCACACAACTTCTCCGGCGGTCTCTAAGCGCCGTGAGACCTGTTTGACAAAATCGAATCGCTCAATGTCATCTTTTGTGAGTTCGATGCTCCAGCCGCTGGGCGGCAGTTGAATCTGGGCCAGAGTCATCAGTCGGCCTTTAAGTGATACTTGTAGGTGGGTGCATCTGCTGGCAATGAGTTTGCAGTGTCTGATGCTTGGTATGACGCTTTGTGCGTGTGACCAGATTTTGATTCTTCACGCTGTGCGTTGATAGTAGTGAGAATCGAAACCAATTTTTGCACATCGGGCAATGGCATTGCAGGAAAGACAATGACGGGCTCGAGGAATTCGTCAGATGTGCTGCAGTGAGCCCACTTGCCGTCGCTGCTAGATGGGCACTGACCCAAAAGCTGCGTGAGCATGAGATTGAGTTCATCGGTAACGGATGAATCGAATGGGTCGGAAGATGGATGTGTCATGAGGTGGCTCCTATATTTTGTGACTAGTAGATTGTGATGATGCACCAAGGGTGCAGAATAAAATGAACGCACTGAGAGATCAGTTGGTTCTTTGCATTGGCTCTAGCCGTAGACGCACACGCTCTCCCCTCGTGGATGTGTGACCTCATCGTGAGAATTCACAGTCCCCGCACTATGACATAGGGGTGCTGCAGGGTTGCGCCTCAAGCCCGAGACGGAGTCCGCAAAGTCAGACGATGATATTGGTAATCGCGCCAGTTTCGGCACCCTGCACCAATTTGGCGTATTTTGCCAATACTCCGCTGGTGTAGCGAGGGGCATTGGGGGTCCAGCCCTTGCGGCGCTTTTTAAGCTCTTTGTCTGAGACCAACAGGTTCAATTGCTTACTGGGCACGTCGACGCGCACAATGTCGCCATCTCGAACAAAGGCAATCGGTCCGCCGTCCACAGCCTCTGGAGCCACATGTCCAATACAGAATCCCCATGTGCCGCCACTAAAGCGACCATCGGTGATGAGCGCGCAGTCGGCCCCACGGCCAGCACCCTTGAGCGCGCCCGTGATGGCCAGCATCTCGCGCATGCCGGGACCGCCCTTTGGCCCTTCATAGCGAATCACAATCACTGTGCCTGGCTTGATACTGCCGTCCATGACTGCAGCCATCGCGCCGTCTTCACCATCAAACACGCGCGCAGGACCTTCAAAGACCATCTGATCTTTGGACAGACCTGCCACCTTGACCACCGACCCGTTGGGAGCAAGTGATCCGGTCAACACATTGATGCCGCCCTCTGCATGAATGGGATTGCTTAATGAATGCACGACTTCGCCATCTGGATCTGGTGGATTGATGTCCGCCAAGTTTTGAGCCATTGTCTTGCCCGTGCATGTCAAGACGTCGCCGTGCAAGAGCCCCGCATCAAGTAGATGTTTGAGAACCACCGGAACACCACCGATGCGATGAACATCTGTCATGTGATACTTGCCGCCAGGTTTTGTGTCGGCAATGTGTGGAACGCGCGCAGCAACACGATTGAAGTCATCAAGACTGAGCGAGACTTCTGCTTCGTTTGCAATTGCGAGTAAGTGCAACACAGCGTTAGTGCTTCCACCAAGCGCATTCACAACTGCAATCGCATTCTCAAATGCTTTCTTTGTCATGATGTCACGCGGACGGATTCCGAGGCGCAACTGATTCATCACCGCTGCACCTGCACGGGCTGCATCTGTTTCGCGACTCGGGTCTATTGCGGGCGCTGATGCGCTGCCAGGCAAACTCATTCCTAATGCTTCGGCGATTGATGACATTGTGTTGGCCGTAAACATTCCGCCACACGCGCCTTCTCCGGGGCATGCAGCACGCTCAATATCACCGAGTTCTGCTTCGGACATTGTGCCGGCACCAACGGCACCGATCGCTTCAAACACAGTGGTGATATCAATATTTTTTCCGGCGTGTACGCCCGGAACCGTGGAGCCGTTGTAGACAAAAACAGATGGCAAGTTAAGACGCGCTGCAGCCATCAACATTCCGGGAATACTCTTGTCACATCCCGCTAGTCCAACAAATGCATCAAAGCGTTCGGCGTGAATCACTGTTTCGACACTGTCGGTGATGACCTCGCGACTCACAAGAGATGCGCGCATGCCTTCGTGCCCCATTGAGATTCCGTCGCTTACGGTGATCGTTCCAAACTCGAGCGCGACTCCACCCGCATCTTGCACGCCTTTTTTGGCGGCGGCGGCGAGGCGACGCAATGACATATTGCAGGGTGTTACTTCGTTCCAGCTCGAAGCGATCGCAACTTGGGGCTTTTGCCAGTCGTCATCGGTCAAGCCAACAGCGCGCAACATCGCTCTGGCGGCTGCTTTTTGTACGCCATCCGTTACATCGCGACTTCGTGGTTTGATATCGATTGGAGTGCCGTGCGAATCTACTGACATAGTTCAAGACTAATCGCAGCAACGCTTACTGCCACTGGTCTCAGCGTGTTAAAACATCACTGGTGCACGGAGCACTGTTGCACACATCAAGAATCTTGCCGGTTTTCAAGAAAGTGAACACCTGTGTTGCAACTCGAGGTTCATCTGATCCAGCCCCGTGCGGGTCTTTGCCGTATTTTGGAAAACTCGGTGCTTGATTATCCGCGGGCGGAGCCGGGTTCGCAAAATCCCACAGCACCAATGCCGGGGCGTCTCGCGCGTCAGACAAAGGCTCTAGACCCCACATGGCAATTGTGGCCGATGACCTCTTTGCTCCGAACACCGGCGTGTGAACGCGCGCTCCGATTGTGCGTGCCAAAATTTCAGTCGACACGTTTGCAACTTGATGATCGCCAAAAGCTTCAATCAACAAGACATCCTTTGGAGAAAACGAGTCGTATGTATTTGCTGTGAGATGTTGCACGTAGCCATTATTTTCTCCGCGATCCCACAACAGTTGCACTAGTTGCAGAGCCATGACTCGCTCAATGTCGCCCGTGTAGGCTTTTTCAAAAATTGCAGCAAATTCATCCCAATCAATTGAACGGGTCAAGAGCAAAGAATAATTAAGACCGGGTACCCCAAGAACAGCACGGCTCCATTCACTTGACACCGCACTTGCCGCTCCCCCCAGGATGCCTCCTTGACTACTTCCCAAGAACTGCGTACCACCAAGCTCAAAAATAGGCTCGCCTTTGGACTGAAAGTCCCGAGACGATGCAAACCCATCCTCGTGATTCAAGAGCCGCCCCAGAAATTGAAAGTTCACTATTCCCTGTTGCAATCGGTCTGCAAGAGAAGAAAAATTCGACATGTCAAGCAAAGTCGTGCCGACATTTAATAAATCTGAGGATGCCATTCCAATCCAATCAGTGGCACAAACTGTTGCGTTCTGCTCGACTACTGCACCTTTGAAGCTGAGTGCTTCTTCTGCTCCGCCAAGCAAACCGTGTCCATAAACAATCGGTAGCGAAGATGTTGATGACGAAGCGTTTGGCATCACACAAATAAATCGTGATGGATACATGCCAACTCCGCGTTGTGGGAGACCATTGGCATCAAGAGTAAAAGTACCGCCAGGTTCGGCCTTTGACAGAAAAAGTGGGACATCAAATGTACCCATGACAGTGCGCACGTCAGCCCCGGCAACTTGTTCTGCCTGCGAAGAAGTCACAATAAATTTGGGGGCCTTATTGGCGAGTTCGGTGTATGCCTCGGCGCGGATATGCAGCAGACGCTTGGATAAAGATTCGGTATCAGCAACAGTAAAGGACCACTTTTTTGGAGCCTTGAGTGTGTTGCCATCAATATCTTTAAGATCTTGCACTCGCACTTCATGCGTGTGTCCTTCTTTAAGTGACACAGCAGGATGCACTATTAGTAAGCGTGTTGTGTCACTAGTGGCACGAGCATCTAATTCTGCCCAATATGGAATTACTTCTTTTGTTGCCTTATCAGTAATAACAATTCCAGCATCTTTGTTGAGCGAGTCCTCAATATGGTCTGAGGTAGGAAGTTTGCTCGCCGCCAGATTGACACCTGGAACAAGTAATAAAATTGCCGATCCAGGACTAAAGCCATTTGCCCTATTCATATCCGTCACATCAATAGGTTTTTCTGTTGCATTGGTTGGCATCCATGCTTCTTGCAAATTAAGTTGCCGAACACTTTTGTCGGCCGTCTTTTCAAACACTGTCAGTGCATCGTTGGGCCAGGGCAGTAGACACTCGAGAGAAGGCGTTGAACACGAAAGTTTGACTACTTTTTCTGCAGAGTCACTCGAACTACAAGCAACGACTCCAATACTAAATGCCATACATACAAGAATTTTTTTCATTTTAATTCCTTTGGTTAGCGACCGAATCCAAACAGATTGCTCGCCACCTTGCGCATCTGGATCTCTTCGCTTCCTTCTGTGATGCGATATCTGCGGTGATGCCGATAAATGTGCTCAAAGGGCATGTGCCTGCTGTAGCCCATACCGCCGCAGGTCTGCATTGCGCGGTCTGCCGCATCGCACGCCAAACGGTTTGCCCTGTAGTTGCACATTGCCACAAGGTGTGTGACCTCCATGTGGTGTTTGTGGTCAAGCATCCATGCGGTGTATCGCACAAGTTGACGCAACATGGCGGCCTCGGTATGCAGTTCGACGAGCGGAAACTGGATGCCCTGATTGACGCTGAGTTTTTTTCCCCACGTGACGCGGGTATTGGAATATTTGACCGCTTCGTCAATACAGAATTGCGCCGCACCAAGCGAAGATGCGGCTTGGCGAATGCGATTTTCATGAACGAAGTGTTGTGCAAGTTCAAGACCATGATCAAGACGACCAAAGAGCGCATCGGCGCCAACACGAACGTCTTTCATGCTGACCTCGGCATGATCGGTTGGCATGTTAAATGTCCACCAAAAGAATTCAACCTTGAAACCTGGTGCATCTGTGGGCACCAAGAACGCCGAGATTCCTTTAGGGTCTCCGGGTGTGCCGCTCGTGCGAGCAAAAATAATGTCGTGAGTGGCATGGTGCAGTCCACTATTCCAGCGCTTCATTCCGCTGATCACCCACTCATCACCATCTTGAAACGCAGTCGTTTCTAAATACGTGGCGTCGGAGCCGTGGTTTGGTTCTGTCAAACCAAAAGCGAGTCGTTTTGTTCCGTCCAAGAAACCTGGCATCCAGGTCTTGATTTGCTCTGGCGTTCCGAAGTCACGCATCATCAGCACTGTCGGAAAATTACCCACAATGCTTGACTCGTTTTGCAAATCATTATGCAGTCCTAAACCTTTGGCTGCCATGTGCTCGCGAATAAGTGCCATTTTGAGATTTGATGCACCTTGACCACCAAACTCTGTTGGCAACGCCAGTCGCAACCAACCTGCCTTGTCTGCTCGACGACGCATCTCGCGCAAGAGTTCTTCCCAGTCGGCACGCGGGACGCCGCCGTTTTCAAAATCTGTTCGGGCCCACTCACGGCGATGATCAAAAAATCGAATGTTGTCGTCTTGTTCTTCGAGAGGTTTTATCTCTGCCTCAATGAAAGCGTCGATCTCGACAAGAGTGGCCTGAATATCTTCGGGAATAGAGAAGTCCATAGGCCAACTGTACGCCAATAACGACAGGGCTTCTCTCAGTGGAGAATTGATTGTTATGCGTTGCGGCGAGCGTTAAAAATTGCCGTGACGACTTTGCCGTCAGCTTTACCCTGAGACAACTTCATGATTGCACCAACCAGAGCCCCCATTGCTTTTTCTTCGCCAGCGCAATACTTAGCCCATGCTTCGGGTTGCGCGGCAATGACGTCGTCCACCATTTTTTCAGCGGCGCTGTTATCGAGTGCCTCAAACCCTTTGGCTGCCGCGAGCGCAACTGCGTCGCCGCCGCCATTGGCAACAATCTCGGCTAACAATGTTTTGGATTGCGTCGACGTAATCTTTCCGTCGCGCTCCATCACTGTGAGCGTTGCAATGTCTTTTGCTGGCACGCGTGGCTGTGCAGTTTCATCGGCAAATGCTTGTTGCACAAACACAAGGGCCTTGCTTGCGTCTCCGCCGGCAGCAACGACTGCGTGTATATAGTCATCTTGACCGCGCTCCACAATGACAATGACTGCTTCGGATTCTTGGGATGCACCTGTGATTGCCGATAACCGCGCGCGACGAGCAGCTGGTAATGGCGGCATATTGTCTTTGATTGATTGCACCCACTCTGCACTTGGCGCAAGCGGAACCAAGTCGGGCTCTAAGAAATATCTGTAATCGTCAGCGTCTTCTTTGACTCGCAATGTGTGAGTGCGACCTTCGCCGTCGTCCCAGTGGCGAGTCTCTTGACGAACTCTGTCGCCATTTTCGAGCATGTCAATTTGGCGGCGTGCTTCGTAGTCAATTGCCCGGCCAACCGCCCTGACCGAGTTCACGTTTTTTATTTCACACCGTGTTCCGAGTTCATCACCAGGTTTGCGCACTGACACGTTGGCGTCAACACGCATTGAGCCTTCTTCCATTTTTGCGTCAGAAGCCCCCACTGCGAGCAAAATGGCCCGTAGTTCTGTGACGTACTGGCGAGCCTGCTCGCTGGTGCGAATATCTGGTCGCGAAACGATTTCAACAAGTGGCACACCTGCGCGATTGAAGTCGATGAGAGAATACTCGCTGCCATGAATACGGCCCGTTGCGCCACCAATGTGCGTGCTCTTGCCTGTGTCTTCTTCGAGGTGCGCACGTTCTACTCCAATACGAACTTCGCCTGGCAACATCAAAAAACCATCGACGTTTAGCGGTTGGTCGTATTGACTGATTTGATACGCCTTGGGCATATCAGGATAGAAATAGTTCTTGCGATGAAAAGTTGATGGTTGCACTGTGCAGTTGAGCGCGATACCGATACGCATGGCAAGCTCGACTGCGTGTTGATTGAGCACAGGGAGCGCACCAGGTAATCCAAGAGTGACTGGATCGATGTTGGTATTGGGCTCATCACCGAAACGATTGGGTGAACCACTGAACAACTTTGTTTTTGTTGCAAGCTCGACGTGAACTTCTAGACCAACGACAAGTTCCCAGCCATTATGTAACAACATGTCGCTCATTTCAGACCTCGCGCTGCAGACTCAAGCGCGCCTGCCACTCGAAACATAGGAACCTCGCCAAGTGCTGGTGCCATGATCTGTATTCCGACAGGCAACTTGTGAGCACCAGTTCCGAAGGGCACGCTCATTGCGGGGTGTCCGGCCAAGTTGCTCGGAATTGTGTAGACATCGCACAAATACATCGCCATTGGATCTTCGACTTTGTCGCCAAACGCAAATGCAACCATCGGCGAAGTTGGCGTAATAATTGCGTCAACTTGTGTGTATGCACGATCAAAGTCATCAGCAATCAGTCGACGTACTTTGAGTGCTTTGCCGTAATACGCATCAAAGTATCCGGCAGACAGCGCATATGTGCCGAGCATGATGCGACGCTTGACTTCGTCTCCAAACCCGGCTGCACGAGTTGCGCCGTACATTGCATTCACTTCTGATGCTGGGGCACGAAGGCCGTATCGCACGCCGTCATAGCGAGCCAAGTTGCTGCTGGCTTCTGCAGGCGCAATCAAGTAATAGGCAGTCAACGCGTATTCGATAGAGGGCAATGTCACATCAACTATTTCGGCACCAGCAGCAGCGAGCGCCTCAAATGCATCGTCAAGACGTTTCATAACTTCTGGTTCTGCTCCGCCTGGCAGGTCTGTGACGCGACCGATGCGCATGCGCGCAACACCCTGTCCAACAGCAGAACGCAAATTAGGCGCAGGCTGCGGAATAGAAGTGGAGTCCATCAGGTCGTGTCCGGCAATCACCTCTGTAACGAGAGCTGCGTCGTGCACGGTTGTTGCAAAGGGACCAATCTGATCAAGGCTGCTTGCAAATGCGACAAGCCCGTAGCGACTCACTAATCCATAGGTGGGTTTGACGCCGACAACACCACACAATGCTGCGGGTTGACGAATACTGCCTCCGGTGTCGCTGCCTAAACTCACTGCACTAAACCCTGCTGCGACTGCTGCAGCACTACCACCACTACTTCCGCCAGGTACGCGCGAGAGATCGAGTGGATTTTTTGTTGGACCAAATGCACTGTTCTCGGTGCTCGAACCCATTGCAAACTCGTCCAGGTTAGTTTTGCCGACCATGATGGCGCCTGCATCTCGAAGTCGTTGCACAACAGTGGCGTCGTACGGAGGCTTCCAGCCTTCGAGTATCCGCGATGAACATGTGGTCTCTATTCCACGTGTGCACATGTTGTCCTTGAGCGCCAACGGAACTCCTGCAAGCGCACCGACTGGTTTTCCGTCGGCAACGTCGGCATCAATACGCGCAGCGTGTTGGCGCGCAGCATCTGCTGTGATCAGGTTAAAAGCGTGCACATCTGTTTCGCGCGCAGCAATAGCAGCGAGATGTTTTTCTAAAACTTCAGATGCTGTGACCGTTCCAGAAGAAACAGCGGCAGCAATATCAGCGGCCGTCGTGGGGAGAGATGCCACTGCTATGCCTCACCGTTAATTGTTGGTACTCGGAACCGACCGTCTTGGGCTTGTGGTGCAGCAGCCAATACTTCGTCGCGGTCTAAACATGGTTGCTCAACATCTTGGCGTAACACATTTGCCAGAGGGTACGCCTGAGTCATTGGCTGAACATCAGAAAGATCAAGGGCATCTACATCGGTGAAATGCTCAAGCACTTTGGCAAGTTGTTCGGTGAAATGTTCGACCTGGGCATCGTCAATGTCGAGTCGCGCTAGCCGGGCCACCTTGATGACGTCAGCGGCTGAAATTGAAGAACTAGATGTGGGTGAAGTCACGAAGTCAATTCTACGAGGATTCAAGCGTGAGCAACACAGCCGATTCAGGATGCATTGGCAAAATCTCAAGACCACTGTGCTCAAGGTCGTATCCGGAGTGGTGACTGATGACATAGTCACTGCCATGTGGTTGCCCAAGCACGCAAGTCACCGTGTAGAGGCGGCGGTGATCTAGCCCGGCAATATGCAACTTTGGTGGCGCACCGACGCTTTGGTCTAATAGTCGAGAGACCGCCACCACCGCGCGACCAAGATCTGGCGAAACCACTCCATGGGCTAAATACTCTCCGTCTGAATCAGACAACATGGTGGTGAAGATGACGTGTCCCGTATGTAGGACAGGACGCAGTTCTTTGTGCAGTGCAACGACAGCACGAAGTTCTTCACGCTCTGTGGGCGTGGCTTGCAAAAGATTCCATTCAATGCCAAGGTGCCCAAACATGGCCGTGATTGCTCGGAAAGTAAGCGACGATGTTTTGTTTGTGGTGTGAGCAGTTGGTGCTCCGATGTGGCATCCCATCATTTCGGGCGGAACCAGGAGTGATGTGTGATGCTGAATTGTCTGACGCAACAGCGGGTCATTGGTATCGCTTGTCCACACCCGATCAGTGCGACGCAAGATCTCGTGATCGATACGACCGCCACCAGACGCACACGACTCAATCTCGACATCGGGATGTAAGAATCTGATCTCGTCAAGCAACATGTATAGCGCTTGGGTTTGGACATGTGTTGCAGCGGTTCCGCGAGCATACGCAGCGCCAACATGAGGTCTATTCATGTCCCATTTCAGATACGAAATATCGTATTCGTTGAGCAACGCATCAACGCATCGCAAGATGTATTCATATGCTTCGGGAATAGTGAGGTTCAGAACGAGTTGGTGACGTCCTAAAACATGAGGGTATCCAGAATGCTCGAGCACCCAGTCGGGATGCGCGCGATACAGATTGCTATCAGGATTCACCATCTCTGGTTCGAGCCACAATCCAAACTGCATGCCGCGGGATTTCACCGTGTCAATTAATGGTGTGAGACCGTGCGGATATACAACGGGATCGACATACCAATCACCTAAACCAGCAGAGTCATTTCGGCGCGCTAAAAACCATCCATCATCTAATACGAAACGTTCAACTCCTACATCGGCTGCCGCATGAGCGAGTTGTTGCAGAGTGTCAATATCGTGATTGAAATACACCGCTTCCCATGTATTGAGCGTCACTGGTCGCGGTGACATCGGATTACGCATTGCCCGAACCTCTGCTTGCATAATATTTGCGATCCCGCAGTCGCCAACTGACGAATACGCTCCAACAATGCGTGGTGTCGTGTATGTCTCTCCTGCTTCTAGACAAATCTCACCGCTATGTAGTAACTCACCCATCTGCATATACCGACGCCCGTCAGCCAAGCGCTCAGCAAAACTCACATGATTGCCGCTCCACGCAGTGTGCAAGGCCCACACTTCTCCATCAACTGCAGATGCTGTCGCGGTGTGTGCGAGTAAAAGTGGTGGATGCTCATGACTCGTGCGTCCACGGCGATTTTCTGCTGTCCATGCTCCGACTTTCCATTCACTTCTGTCTCGCTGCATCTCTTTGCACCAGCGACCATGAAATGTCCCAAGATGTGTTGCGCGCCTCGGCATCGGGACCGTGAGCGATAACGCATCAAGCGAATACCGATCGCGTCCAAGATTGCGCACTGTCACCTGCATGCCAAGTGCGCCACTTGTGCACAACTCAACTCGCATAGCAAGTTCTAGTTCGGCCACATCATCTCGAACAGTGATCATGCATCCAGCACCTCCGCCGCCAAGTGGCGACACGTGTGCATCTTTAAATCGTGGCGCCCACGCAGTGCCTCCGCGTCGATGGCCCAGCAAGCCGGGTCGTCCCATCCAGCCGTCACCATGCATTGGTACAAGACCAATCGCACACTCCTGATCAAGACCGCCGGGCAGTGCACCACGTGGCATGAGTTCACTCAGTGCCTCATCTATGACGGCCTCATCATCGACATCAACAATGGGTGCACCCCAATACGCGATAAAGGGCATGGCGTCGCCAACCTCAATGATGACCGAACAATTCGGACCAGGGATGTGTACTCGCTGCGTCACCGCATGTACCGTACTCGCAAAGTGTCAGACTAGGCACCGTGCAACCAACCGACCGTGTTCATCCCACCCACCACACGCGCGTGCATGTGGTGCAATCGCGTCAATCTCGCCAGAACAATGCAACCGACATCGATCAGTCATGTCCGTTTTGTGTGGGCGGACGTGAGAGCCCTGAGCCCTACAACACAAGATGGTTTGTCAACCGCTGGCCTGCACTGCCCGATAACTGTTGCGAGGTCTTGTTGTATTCATCTCAACATGATGCATCATTAGCAACACTGCCCCACGACGCAATCGTTGCGTTGATCAAAATGTGGATCGAACGAACCCAACATCACAGTGCAAGAACCAATGTCGCGACTGTCTTGATTTTTGAAAACCGTGGAGCCGCCGTTGGTGCCACCATCAATCATCCGCACGGACAGTTGTACGCCTTTGACCACGTACCGCAACGCTCGAAACAGCGTCTGCAATGGACCCCGCAGTCACAGTCTGATCTCTTAGTAAACCAAAGCAATGAGTGGAACGTGGCTGTTGCTTTTGCCTCTGAATATCCGGTGGCACTCGAGATCTGGCCAACAACAGCCGTCAGTGACCTGCCATCATTGTCAACAGAACAACTCGTAGACCTCGCACGGGTTTTGCATCGCACGATGAGTGCACTTGACGCGATGTATCAGCAACCATTGCCCTACATGATGTGGATCAATCAGCGTGATTTCAGTAGTACCGATTCGTCTGCACATCTGAACATTGAGATCGTGTCACCGTGGCGCGATGCGGGTGTGATGCGCTATATCGCGGCAGCAGAAGTGTCAACCGGTGAGTATTTTAATCCAGTTGTTCCGGAAGAACTTGCCGCTACTTTGCGCGAGTTGTTTACGCGTTCGGATTAACAGACGGAAACTCAGCCTGTCGTTTCTGCACAAAACTAGAAACGCCTTCGGCAAAGTCTGGTCGACCAAATGACTTGATCATCAATTCCACTGCAGTTTTACCGGCAGTACCAAGATCTTGGTTGTAATCGCCATAGACCTGACGTTTCATGATTGAGATTGATGTAGGAGAAACATTGCGAGCAATGTCTGCGGCATACGCCATTGTGTATTCCATGAGTTGATCTGCTGGCACGACTGTATTCACCATGCCCATTTCTTGGGCTTCTTCTGCCAACACGATTCTGCTCGAGAACAACAGATCCATTGCGCGCGCAGGACCAACGAGTCGAGGCAAGATCCATGACACGCCGTATTCAGCAATCAAACCTCGTTTAGCAAACGCCGTCGTGAATTTGGCTCCTGCCGCAGCGAAACGAATGTCGCACATCAACGCCTGCACGAGTCCAAGCCCAGCGCACGCACCATTGACCGCCGCAATTACTGGTTTGGGAATTGTGGTGATCTCTAGTTGCACGCGATCACCTGCAGCCCGACTTGGATCGCGATCGGCTCCCGTGGCTGACTCGATTTTTTGCAGTGAATCCATATCTGCACCGGCGCAGTATCCGCGACCTGCACCCGTCACCACGATGACACGCACTTTGGGATCGGCAACGCATTGATCGATGTAGTTGAAATACATTGTCCCCATTTCTGGAGTCCATGCGTTCATGCGCTCGGGGCGATTAAAGGTGATGACACCAACACCCGGTTCGTGAAATTCGTACAGTACTGGGTCACTCATAAGTGTCTACCGTAGAGCCTGCATCATCGGGTTGCTCTAGTTGGACAGTGCCCCCACGCCAGCGGTCAGTCGCCAAAACAAGTATCGAGAGACTAAATATCACCAATGACACCCACTGATTGATGCGTAATCCACCCACCTGGTGGGCGGGGTCAATACGGATTCCTTCGATGAAAAATCGAAACGCCGTATAGCTGGCGGTGTACACAAAAAACAAGCGTCCTGGTCGCATCGGCATTCGTCGATCTAGCGCAAGTAGCCCAACGCATATCAAGACACACGCAATTGATTCATATAAAAATGTTGGATGAAAAACGGTGCCAACCGGAAAACCGGCAGCCATTGTCTTGTCTGGCGATATTTCAAGACCCCACGGCAATGTTGTGGCACGCCCAAATAATTCTTGATTCCACCAATTGCCCCACCGACCAATCGCCTGCGCCAACGGCAACGCGGGCACGATGCATGTCAATGCCGGCCCAATAGATAAGCCGCGACGATGAGCCACGTATAAGCCAACAGGCACGCCCAGGGCAATACCACCCCAGATTCCAAGTCCGCCTTTCCAGATCTTGGCCATCTCGACAACGTCACCATCAAAACGGCTCCAATCGGTGATGACGTGATACAAACGCGAGCCAACGACGCCGGCTGGCACAGCCCACATCGCAATCGATGACATGTCATCTGTCGATCCGACACCTCGAGCTTCAAGACGCTTACTCGCCAACCGCACTGCTGCGATCACGCCGAGGGCGATCATGAGTCCGTACGCGTTGAGGTGCAGCGGTCCGATATTGAGCGCGCCTGATGACGGACTCGGAAGAGAAGCGACGAGGGAGTGCAGCAACTACTTAGGCCGTCATCTTGTGCACGAAGTCAACAGATTTTTCAAAAATAATTTCGCGGTCATAATCTTGGGTGGCCACATGGTAACTGCGCTCAAGGATGACTCGTTCTACTGCCCCACCATATGTTGCAGCAAGCGCATCACTATCAGATGGCGACACGACATGATCTTGCGTGGACGTGAACAATAACAACGACATCGCAATATCTCCATAGCGTTGCGACAACGGCACGAGTCCATCTTTTTGAAACGACATCAGTGGCGCTAATGGTGTTGCTTGATACGCCTTCTCCACAACATCAGGATCAGCAATGTCACTACCGATTGCCTCAATCTGTACTTCACCAGAATCAAGCATTCCCTGCACTGCATCTACAAGCGCCGTTGGCAGGGGCATTGTTGCTGGATTGACGCAGATGATTCCGCATAGTTCGGGATGTTGTGCTGCGAGCCACAATGTAATAGAACCACCCATTGACAAACCTGCCACCACAATCTTGCTCGCGCGTTGTGCCAACCGTGCATACGCCGCATCTGCATCGCGTGTCCAGTCAGCCCATCGCGTGGGCACCATGTCTTCAATTGCTGTGCCATGACCTGCAAGTTGAGGCATCTCAACATGAAAACCTGCTGCGACAAACGCATCTGCTAATCCGCGCATGCTTCCGGGATTGCCCGTGAAGCCGTGCACCACAAGCACGCCTACTGACCCAGTTGCCACATGTGACATTGGCTCTGTCCCTGGAATTGTTGGTGCTGTCATGTCAGATATCTCCTCGTCTTGTTCGTCTCTGACTGTATTCCTATTGATACGGATCGTTGCTACTGCCTGGCTCTTCCCACCATTGGACCGGATAGCCAGTCTTTTCCCAGTCCGGGAAAGGGTGGATGCAGTCCACTGGACACACAGGCAAGCACTTGTCACAGCCGCTGCAGAGTTCGGGAACGATCACCACGTCAATGCCGTGGTTAAAGATGGCCCCCAACTGCTCCGGACAGTGCCGCAAGCACGCATCACAGTTAATACAGATCGACATATCAATAAACAGGGGTGGGTTCTTCCACTTCGGATTGCGTTGCCGCAGTTCAATGCGTTCTGCCCGCGTTGCACCCATGGCCTCAAGTCTAGATGAAGGTAAAACAAACCTTGAATACGGTCATTGACCTAGAGCCTCAGTGCTGGTGTACTTGTCATCATGCCCCGTGCGCCTGGATCCTCTCGAACACGCACCGTTGACAGGGTGGCCATTACGGCGGTCATGCCCGTAATTGCCCTTTTGCCGGCGTGGGCCATCGCTGTTGGTGTTTTTTGGTGGGTGACGTCGTTATTCCATCAGGTTTCGTATCTGACTTTTGCCGGCGTGTGGTTGTTGCTGTGTGTCGTGTTGTTCTGGAAGCCAACACAACTTTTATTTTTACGCCGACTTCTGGGCGCACGAAAACCAAATCGCGAGGAACGCGATGATCTTCAGCGTGCATGGTTAGTCGTAGCGCAAGTACACCACATTGCTCCGAACAAGTTTGTTCTTGCAGTGATTGATGCCGACGACCTCAATGCATTTGCGTGCGGAGGGCACCTCGTTGTCGTCTCAAGTTTTGCAGTTGCCGAACTCACGCACGAAGAACTCACCGGAGTTCTTGCACATGAACTGCGACACCATATCGGATCACACACAATCGCATTGACTGTCGGTCAGTGGTTAAGTATTCCCATCATCTTGCTCGCGCACATTGGATTCTTTTTTCAAAACGTTGCGCAAGCTGCTACCGAATCTCTGACGCCGAGTTCTTCTGCACTTAATCTGCTCGGTCGTATCTCTACCGGAATAATCACAATTATTGCGTGGCTCTTTATCGCTGACTTGCGTCTTGCTCAGTCAGTCGGAAATTTTGTCGGAAAAGGTGCCGAATTTGTCGCTGATGCTCACGCCGTTGAGATGGGATTCGGCCGCGAGTTGTCGTCTGCATTGCGCAAAGTCATCGAGCAGGGCGGCGGCGAAAGACCCAGTAATTGGCGTGATCGCATCGTGTCGTCACATCCGCCAGCACGTACTCGCGTGGCACGAATCGACGCTCAAATTCGGCAACGGACTTCTCGCTCACCCCGCCAACATTGAGAGGTGTCCGATAGCGTTCACATACCTGTGACAAGTCGCGACAACGATCCATTTCTCTGTGCCGCTCGCGGCATTCAGCCAGTACACACACCTGTGTGGTTCATGCGCCAAGCAGGACGCAGTTTGCCTGAGTATCGCGCTATCCGTGGTGACGGCAGCATTTTAGATGCAATCAAAAACCCAGAGTTGGCCGCACGCATTACTCTGCAACCAGTCGAGCGTTACGGCGTCGATGCGGCCGTCTTGTTTAGCGACATTGTTGTGCCAGCACATGCCGCCGGTTTTGGAATCGATGTTGCGCCTGGTACCGGACCAGTGGCCCAGTGGCCGCTTCGCAGTTCTGCTGATCTGGCACGACTACGAGCCCTCACGCTTGATGACATTACTTATGTCACCGACACCGTACTCATGCTCACAAAAGAACTAGATGTCCCGTTGTTGGCATTTGCTGGAGCACCGTTCACTGTTGCGAGTTACCTCATAGAAGGCAAACCAAGTCGCACATACGAGCACACCAAGGCATTAATGCGAACTGACACCATGTTGTGGCACGAAATAATGGAACGCCTCACACAGCACTCTGTTACTTTTATTTCTGCTCAGGTGTCTGCGGGTGCTGAGGCATTCCAGTTGTTTGATTCATGGGCCGGTGCGTTGTCTCGCTCTGACTACGACACCTTTGTGCGTCCGCACACAACCGAAGTGTTCTCACAATTATCAGCACGACACCCGGGCACTCCAGGAATTCATTTCGGGATTGGTTGCGATCACTTGCTTGAGTCAATGAACTCTGTGGGCAACTCCATCATCGGACTTGATTGGCGAACAAGCATCGCAAGTGCACGTAAACGTCTCGGCGCAGACACCGTCGTACAAGGAAACCTTGATCCTGCGTTGGTGTTATCGACACCCGACATTGCGTGTGCTGGCGTTGATGCTGTGCTGGAAGATAACGCTGGTGCGCTCGGACATATTTTTAATTTGGGACATGGTGTGCAGCCCAACACAGATCCAGCCATTCTTGAGACCGTCGTGCACCGCGTACATGAAAGAACTTCGCAATGACAACGCCTTCGCAAAAAACTGCTGTGTTGTTGATGGCGTACGGAACCCCGCGCAGCAAAGAAGAAATCCTGCCGTACTACACAGACATTCGGCGCGGTCGTGCGCCAACGGACGAACAACTACAAGATCTCTCTAATCGCTATGAGGCAATCGGTGGTTTGTCTCCGTTGAAACAACTCACCGAGGCACAACAAACTGCGCTACAACGTGCCCTTGACGATCAAAGCCCCGATACATACACCGTATTTTTAGGACTCAAACACGCCACGCCATTCATTGAAGAAGCAGTTGCAGATATTGCCGCGCAGGGATTCACGCACATCACTGCGCTGGTGCTTGCGCCCCATTTTTCTTCTTTCTCGATTGGTCAATATGTGGGCCGCGCAGAAGAAGCGGCACGACCTCACGGCATCAGCGTCAAGGCCGTCACGTCGTGGGCAACAGAACCGGCCTTTATTGATTTCTTAGCAACTGATATGCGTCTCAAACTGTCGAGTATGCCCGAACGAACAAAAGTGCTTTTCACTGCACACTCGTTGCCTCAGCGAATCATTGACGCCGGAGATCCGTACCCAGAAGAATTACGCGCCACCGCTGCGGCTGTTGCGTCTGCAGTCGGATTATCACAATGGTCGCAATGGTCTATTGCGTGGCAGTCTGCTGGTCGCACTCCCGAACCATGGATCGGTCCTGATATTTTGGCAGTTATTCAAGATCTCGGAGCGACGCGTTCAACAGACGAACCAGTAGATGGGGTGCTTATCTGCGCATGTGGTTTTGTTGCAGATCATCTAGAAGTTCTGTATGACCTAGATATAGAGGCAGAACACGCAGCGCAATCACTCGGGCTGAAATTCGCCCGCACCGCATGTGTCAACGATGACTCTGCAGTAATGTCTGCACTCGCTCAACGAGTCATCAACGCATGATTCCTCCACAGCGAATCGTCGTTGTGGGAGCCGGAATCACTGGACTCGCCACGGCCTACAGTCTTTTAACAACAACAACGCAACCCATTGATGTTGTCGTTCTGGAATCGAGTTCACGCATTGGTGGTGTTATTCGTTCGTCTCCATTTGGAGGACTCAACGCAGTCGACGAAGGTGCAGATGCATTTCTTTCACGTGTTCCGTGGGCTAGCACGCTTGCTCGCGACGTCGGGCTCGCAGCATCACTCACTTCGCCACGCGCCGTTGGTGCTCATGTATGGCACAACGGTTTGCATCCCATCCCCACCGACCTCATGCTCGGAGTTCCGGCCAATATAAAATCTTTTGCAACAAGTGGTTTGTTTTCATCTCGCGGTAAAGCGCGCGCTGCTCTTGAACCACTTCTTCCTCGCACAACCGACACAAAAGACTGCATCGGCTATGTGGTGCGCAAACGATTCGGACGAGAAATTCAAGAATTACTTGTTGATCCCCTTGTCGGAAGTATTTATGCAGCAGACACGGACAACTTTAGTCTCGAATCTGTCCCCCAAATTGCTGCGTTGATGAACCAACGCAGCATGTTGCTCGCTGCTCGCAGTACGCGCTCAAAAACTCCATCAACTGGACCCATCTTTGAATCTCCAATCGGCGGCATGGAATCCCTCGTGACTGCTGTCGCCAAACGAATACAAGAACTAGGTGCGCAGATCATTCTTGACTCTGCTGTCACGCAGATCGAAAAATCCAAGGACTCTGCCTATGTCGTGCACTGCGCCAACGGCACACACTCAGCCGATGCGATCGTGCTGGCGAGTCCTGCTCGACATACCGCTCCATTACTTTGGCAACTCGATCCAATTGCCTCACAACATTTGTCGAAGTGGTTTCACGCATCAGTCGTGATGTTGACACTGGCTGTCCCCCGCTCGCAATGGAAACACTCACTCACGAGTGCTGGCTATCTTGTGCCAAAGCCCGATCAACGATGGGTGACTGCTGTTTCGTTTGGCTCAAATAAGTGGGCGCACTGGAAAACGCCCGATGATGCAATGATCGTGCGTGCATCAGTTGGCCGTGACGGAGTCGACACCCAATCGCTCGCTGACGATGCCATCATCAATCTCACACTGGCTGACCTCAAACATCATCTTGATATTGATGTTGTTGCTCAAGAAACTCGCATCACACGGTGGCCCGAATCTTTTCCTCAATATCGCCCCCATCATTTTGCGCGACTTGCCGAAATCGAAGCCTCACTCGCCTTAACCGCTCCACATGTGCATCTTGCAGGCGCAAGTTATCGAGGTATCGGCATCCCGGCATGCGTTCAACAGGCGCACGCAACTGCACAAGCAATACTTCAGTCATGAAAAGCCGCATCAGGCCGTTAGTCGCTGGCCTTCTTGTTGCTCTCTCTATGCCGCCATGGGGTTGGTGGCCACTTGCGTTCATTGGTATTGCGATCTACGCACCGTTACTTATTCACGACACAATGTCAACGCGCAAACGCTTCTTTACTGGATGGATCTTTGGAGTTGGTTGGCTGTCACTGGGTTGGGTGTGGATGTGGTTTCTGACTGCGCCTGGGTATCCGATTGCTGTTGTTGTGTTCTCGTTACTTCATGGACTCGCAGCAGTCATTGGCGGTGTTATCGGTAAAAATTCATCCACACATCGTGCATTTGCGTTGTCTTGCACTCACACACTCGCAGAAGTCTTACGTTTTTCGTTTCCGTTTGGAGGCGTGCCACTTGCTTCACTCGGCATTTCACAAGCATCGAGTCCGTTGGCACATCTTGCGCCACTTGGTGGAGTAATTCTCATTACTTTTTGCGTGTTTCGTTTAGGGTTCGGACGACATCGTCTGCGAATCGCAGCCTTCATCGCCTTGCTAATTGTGATCGGTGTGGTTTATTCGCCCGTGTCATCAACCGGCACACAACTCAAGGTCGCCCTTGTGCAAGGCGGTGGTGAACAAGGCACCCATGCAGTCGATTCAGATCCTCAAGAAGTCTTTGACAAACATCTTGCTGCCACTGCCGCCATTTCTGTCGATGACAAAGTCGAACTCGTGATCTGGCCCGAGAACGTCATTAACGTGCCTGCATTTGCCGGTAGCGAAGAGCTCACTCTCATAGTCGAACAAGCAAAGCGTCTCGCCGTGCCAATCTCTGTCGGCATCACCGAAGATGCAGGTTCGCTGGCCTTCACAAATGCCCAAGTTGTGGTCATGCCTGACGGCGCGATGACAAGTCGCTACGACAAAAAACGCCGAGTTCCTTTTGGTGAATTCATGCCGATGCGATCGTTACTTGAAACCCTTGGTGCTCCGACAGATCTCGTCCCTCGCGATGCTGTCGCCGGAAAAGATCCGGCAATCTTGGATCTTGGAATGACGCGCGCCGCAGTAGTTATTTCGTGGGAAGTGTTTTTTGGTGGTCGCGCAAATGAAGGTATTGCTCGTGACGCATCGTTCATCATGAACCCAACAAACGGATCAAGCTACACGTGGACAGTTCTTCAAACGCAACAAATTGCATCGTCACGCTTGCGGGCGCGAGAGCAAGATCGGTGGGTCGCACAAGTGTCTCCGACTGGTTTCAGTGCTTTCATTTCACCCACCGGAAAAGTATTGCATCGCACAAAAATTTCTGAACAGAACGTGATTATTGAGAGTATTGATTTACGTGATGGTCGCACCCTCTACTCACGCCTCGGCAACTCGCCCTATATTTTACTGCTCATTTTTATGCTGGCTTGGGTGTGGCGTCGAACAACGCGCAAAGAGTCCTCCCGTGTTACCTGACCTTAATATTTCTTCTCCTATTTTTTCAGTGGGGGTGTCACCACAACATGGTGGTCGCATGACGCGAGCAGAAGTAAACGGACATCCGCTACTCGTTGAAAGTGCCTCTAGAGAATCAGATGCCCCAACAGCATGGGGCAACTACGTCATGGCGCCGTGGGCTGGCCGGCTGCGCAATGCAACTTTTACTCATCGCAACAACAAGCACGTATTTGTGGCCAATGATTCTCCGCACGCCATTCATGGTCTGGCATTTAGTGATGCATGGTCTGTTGTCGAGCATTCCACCGCATCGATTACGTTGCGATATGACTTCGTGTCTCCTTGGCCATTTAATGGCTGGTGCGAACACACCATCAGCGTCGACCAACACGAAATAATCTGCACGCTCTCCGTGAACAGCAGCGGCGGCACGTGGCCTGCGCTGTTGGGTTGGCATCCGTGGTTCTTAAAAACATGGAAACTGCAGACCGACTTTGACACCATGTTGCGCCGTGACTCAGACAACATCGTTGGCACAATCGCAATTCCGCCCACCCAGCAACCCTGGGATGATTGCTTTATGCAGGCGCGATCGGCGCCAACTCTCAGCAATGGCCACGACCGACTCACGCTGCAGAGTGATTGCTCGCATTGGATGATCTACACCCAGCCGGAGCATGCTTTTTGTATCGAGCCGATGTCGGGTCCACCTAATTCATTAGACGACGTACATCCGAACCAGATACTTGTGTCAACAACACAACCACTTCAGCGCACTCTGCGATTTGTCTACACAACCGATGCAGATTAGGAGTCTTAGTCGCCTAGTGAGCCTCTGACACTGCAGTCGCCGCCAGTGCAGCAAGCGTGATCGCCATATTTTTTCCGTTGTGTTCGGCACGGTTATCAACTTTGCTGATGATGCCACCAAGCCAGTCGGTGAATTTGCCGCGGCGATCTATCCATGAGTGCGTCACGCGCGAACCAGTCGCTGTTGGCTCGATCTCATACACCCAGTCGCACCAATGCGCCTTGCCTACTCGCAGCGCAAAAGCAAACTTAGTTGGCGCATCAAAAGCAATTACTTCAACTGTTGTGCTCCACTTGCGATTCTTATTGCTGTTTTTTCCCTTGAAACGTGCGCCGAGCGCTGGTCCAGTCGCACCTTCAGACCACTCGCCACCGTTGTTCTCTGGCGACCATTCGTTCATGCGCGGAAGATCTGTCACGAGAGCCCAAATACGTTCTGGTGCTGCGGCAATTTCTTGCGAGACGGAGACTGGTGCTTTGTCGGGTCGTTGTGATTTCATACTTTCTTTCTAGCAGTTAAGCTTTTGCAGATCCTTGCTTGTTTGAGACAATTTTTAAATGAGTATTGACGATTGTTCGCAGATCATCGATTCCGACACCACTCGTTGCACTCACCCACACCACATCATTGGGATCTAGTTGACAGCCCGCAGCAAGTTCTTTTTTTCTGGCATCGCGCTTGAGTGATTTCACTTTGTCCTGTTTGGTGGCAACAACAGTGTGGGCGACAAGGTTTGCACGCAAGTGGTCAAGCATTTGAACATCTAATTTCGTTGGGCCGATTTCTCCGTCTACAAGCACATACACCATGGCTAGTTCTTTGCGTCCGAGCAAATAACCCACGATCATTTTCTCCCAGCCTTTTTTAATGCGACCGGGTACTGCTGCGTATCCGTATCCGGGCAAGTCCACAAGTGTCGCCTTGGTAGGTGTTTCAAACAAGTTGATGAGTTGCGTGCGACCAGGGGTGTTTGAGACTCTGGCGAGTTGTTTGCGATGAGCCAGTGCATTGATCAGTGCAGACTTGCCGACATTTGATCGTCCGACAAAAGCGACCTCAACCGGAGACGGTGGCAAGTCAGCCACGTCAGTCGCTGACTGAACAAAAGAGATCTGGAGAGGTTTTGTCACGCCGTTCAGGCTACGGCACAAAAAAGCCAAGCATTCTGAATCTCAGGAAGGACCCTAGGACATCCCCCCGCGATTGCTTGGAGGCAGCGGATCGCTTTCTCCCTCGTATCGCGCAATTTCAGCGCGACCAACGACGTGCCAGTGAACTTCATCAGGGCCGTCAGCCAAACGCAGCGTGCGTTGACCTGCGTACATCCGCGACAACGGCGTCCATTGTGAGACTCCAGTTGCTCCGTGCATCTGAATCGCCTCATCAATAATGTGACACACACGCTCTGGAACCATTGCTTTGACCGCACTCACCCACACTCGTGCCTCTGCATTGCCCATTGTGTCCATCGCTTTTGCAGCACGAAGAACCATCAGGCGCATTGCCTCGATTTCGATTCTGGCCTTGGCGATGACTTCGGTGTTTTTGCCGAGTCGCGCAATGGGTTTGCCGAATGCTTCGCGACTCAAGCCGCGTCGCACCATGAGTTCGAGTGCTCGCTCTGCTGAACCAATCGATCGCATGCAGTGGTGGATGCGTCCTGGTCCAAGACGAACTTGTGAGATCTCAAAGCCACGACCTTCACCGAGCAACATATTTGCTTTTGGCACACGCACATCAGTGAATCGCAGATGCATGTGTCCGTGAGGCGCATCGTCTTCACCAAAGACGTGCATCGCTCCAAGAATTTCTACACCAGGAGTATCCATCGGCACCAAGATCTGTGAGTGACGGCGATGCGGTGGTCCGTCAGGACTTGTCTGCAACATACAAATCATAATTTTGCAACGGGGGTCACCGGCGCCAGAGATGTAGAACTTTTCGCCGTTGATCAACCATTCGTCACCGTCTAGAACTGCACGACACGCAATGTTTTTTGCATCGGACGACGCAACATCAGGCTCTGTCATGGCATAGGCCGATCGAATCTCGCCAGCAAGCAGTGGCTCAAGCCATTGCTTTTTTTGTTCTGGTGTTCCGACTCGCTCAAGAACCTCCATGTTGCCCGTGTCTGGAGCACTGCAATTAAAACATTCTGAGGCGATGGGATTACGTCCCAACTCATTAGCAATGTATGCGTAGTCGAGGTTGGAGAGACCTTCGCCTGTCTCGGCGTTTGGCAAGAAAAAGTTCCAGAGACCGTTCGCTTTTGCTTTGGCCTTTACTGAATCCATGAGCTCTTGTTGTCCCTCGCCGTAGCCCCAGTGGTCGACGCGATTTTCTCCCAACCGAAAATATTCTTCGGTGATTGGATCAATCTCGTTCTTGATAAAAGCCTTCACGGCTTCGTACAAAGGAACGGCGTGCTCAGACATCGCCAAGTTCATTGCATCGTCAGTTGTTATTCCAGAGTGCATTCCAGTTTTAGGCATGCTGTCAGAGTAGTTGCTCGATCGACTCGTTGTATCAGCCAACTCACTCGTCGCTAGAAACCCTTTTCAGGGTCGTGCGAGGTATGCGTCAACCGTTTGTTGCAAATGTCTGGCGCGAATCTCTTGATAATTGCCCGAGACCTGCGCACCCCTCATGCTGCCCTTAAAACCACGGGTTTGGGCGGCCATATTGTCCGTGTCTTGGTCATAGACATAGCCCAGGCCTTGGTCGATACCAGGCGCTGACGTGTAGCTCTCGTGGACGTCGATGTCGTAGGGCTGTGCCGGAGGCGGAGGGGCTTGGCCGTCAGGGGGGAATCGTAAAAACAACAAGTCAAATGTGCATTCGTCTGGATTGGTTGGATGCGGAAGAAAACGGTACACCATCGGCTTGTGCGCACCAGGGAAAAAGAATCCGTTGGGAAAGACGAAGTATTCGATCGAGTCGATTGTCTCGCTCACTTTAAAGTCAGAAAAATCGTGGCCATATTTTTCTTTCAACTGCTGTTGCACAAACACCGAATACACATCGCGCGCAGTGTGACCCTCTGGAACCTGAGGAATATCGACGCCGCCAGCAAACTTGCGACCGATCATAAAATTGAGAATCTCTTGTTCTGTTTGTTGTTGCGCAATGTGGGGACTCTGTGAGCCAGATGTGTGCATAAACCGCGAGACATGCTCACCGAATACGTCGTACTGGGCATTGGCATCTCCAGTTGCGCGCAACGCTTCTGAGTGTGTCTTAAACACGTGATATGCCTCGAGAAAAGCCTCCATCGCTGCTTTCCAGT
>JAEMRC010000008.1:22094-35222 GCA_016463545.1 Ilumatobacteraceae bacterium | reverse complement strand
ACAAGAGATGAGAGACTGAATACATGAAACATGCATTGCTACGAATAACAACAATTGCAGCCCTAAGTACGTCTTTATTGGTCTCATGTGGTGGCTCGAGTTCCACACTTGACCTCGCCACATATGTTGTGACTGGTGGCTGGGAGCAGGTTCTCGTGACTGGTGCTACGGCTGGTCAAGAACTCGAACTGGTATCAGGCAAAGACAGGGTCGTGCAAACTATCTCTGCCGATACGCAAGGCGCAGTACTTTTTAGAAAAGTTTCATCGGGATCATTGACGGTGCGCTCACCGCAAACAAAAACCCAGAGTGCACCTGTCGACGTGCGTGCTCTTGATGCTGCAGCGCCAGAAGGTTTCTACTCCAGCCAATCTCTTACTGCTCCTGGATTTGGCTACCTCACTACCCGCGACGGAACAACGCTGTCAATCAACGTGATGTTGCCGGGCAAGGTCAACAAAGGTCCTTACCCTACGGTGGTCGAATATTCTGGATACGGACCAAGTAATCCTGGCGATACGACATTTGGTCAACTAATGAATGCGCTTGGCTACGCATATATCGGCGTCAACATGCGTGGCACCGGATGCTCTGGCGGATCATTTCGTTTCCTTGAGCCGATGCAACGTCTCGATGCGTATGACGCGATCGAGGCGATCGCTGCGCAGCCTTGGGTGAAGTTCAATAAAGTGGGCATGGTCGGTATCAGTTACCCCGGAATCAGTCAGTTGTTTGCGGCATCGACTCAGCCACCAAGTCTTGCTGCAATCACTCCACTCTCAGTGCTTGACGACAGTGCGCGTGCAACGCTGTATCCCGGCGGAATTCTCAATACTGGATTTGCTGTCGAATGGACAAAACAACGCACAGATCAAGCGCAGCCATTTGGTCAGGGATGGGAACAAGGTCTCGTCGACAAAGGGGACACAGAATGTGCAAAGAATCAAAAACTGCGTGGACAAAATCCGGACCTTTTGGCCGAGATTGATGAAGCCAAGTTCTATACCCCAGAAGTAGGTGATGAAATTAATCCACGAATGTTCGTCGGAAAAATAAATGTTCCAGTCTTTTTAGCGGGAGCATGGCAAGACGAGCAAACTGGTGGGCATTTTGCCACGATGCTTGATCAGTTCACATCGGCGCCACAGTTGTATGCGTACCTGGTGAATGGATTACATACAGAGTCATTGGTGAGTACAAGCATCTTTCCACGCATGGCAGAATTTTTAGATCTATATGTTGCGCGCAAAGTTCCGTCACTTGCCGCGGCAAAACTTGTGGCACCACTGCTGGCAAAGGCCATTACTGGTGAGAACGGTGCCGATTTTGGTCCAGACAGATTCGCTGGCAAGTCGTACGAAGACGCCCTTGCAGAATATGAGGCCGAGCCACGTGTGCATGTTCTCTTTGAAGAAGGTGCAGCCGACGGAGTTGTGCCAGGAGCAGCATCACCGCGGTGGGTGAGTGATTTTGAGTCGTGGCCAATTCCGCAGGCAACTGCGACAACATGGTATCTAGGTGACAACAAGTCACTTAGTGTTCAGGCGCCACAGGCGACGAGTGCGAGTGATTCATACAAAGCAGACCCCGCATCAATTGCCGACACTTTCTTCAAGGACTCGGGAAGCATCTGGAAAGCCGATGTCAAGTGGGATTGGCCGCACAACACAGTCGGAACAGCAGCAACATATACGTCTGCACCACTCACGCAAACTACTGTCATTGCTGGTAGCGGATCAGCAGATCTCTATATTCAGTCCAGTACACCTGATACCGATCTTGAAGTGACCGTAAGTGAAATTCGTCCGGATGGACAAGAGGTGTATGTGCAAAGTGGTTGGTTACGCGCATCACATCGTGCGATTGACTCAAAACAGAGTACGGCCCTGCGACCCGTACAAGGACACTTTGAAAAAGATGCAGAAGCGTTACCTGCCAACAAATGGACTCTTGCGCGGGTTGAGATATTTCCGTTCGCACATGCCTTTCGTGCTGGGTCTCGACTGCGCATCAACATTGATGCGCCAGGCGGCAATCGCGGAGAGTGGGCCTTTCGTACTATCTCTGCCGGCGAGACCGTGCAGATCGCTCGTGATGCCGACCATCCGTCTGCCATTGTGCTGAGTGTTGTGCCGGGGGTAGATGTACCCGCGGCATATCCGACGTGTTCACTGCGCGGACAGCCTTGCAGAACCGCACGATAACGCAATGATCGGTCTCGGAACAATCATTAACGTCGCCACGGTAGTGGCAGGTAGCGCGGTGGGATTGCTTATTGGGAAACGCATTCCTGAGGCAATGCGCGAGACCGTTGTACAAGTGGTTGGTCTTGTCACTATTGCGATTGGTGTCAAAGATGCAATCGGCACGCACAACATGGTGTTCCCACTTGTCGGAATGGTGATTGGTGCCATTATTGGCGAACTCTTGCGCGTAGAAGACAGACTTGAAAAAATAGGACACGTCTTGAAGCGGCGTTTCGCCAAAACAGATCAGTCAGGCGAAGAACATGGGTTTGTGCGTGGATTTGTTACCGCATCTTTGTTGTATTGCGTTGGTCCGCTCACAATTCTTGGAGCAATTCAAGATGCATCAGGCCAGACACCACAGTTGTACATCATCAAGGGGTCACTTGATGGTTTTATCTCGGTCATCTTTGCCGCTATCTATGGCGTGGGTGTCATGTTCAGCGCTGTCAGTGTTTTTATTGTGCAAGGAACACTGACGGCACTCGGGACATCAATTGATTCGCTACTAGATGATCGCATGCGACTCGAACTATTTTCTGCGGGTGGCCTTGCCGTGGTGGCGATCGGCATCAACTTACTTGAGATCAAAAAAATTCGACTGGGTTCTTTGTTGCCAGGCTTAGTAGTAACGCCAATTTTAGTGGCGATTTTTGCTCGCTGAGTCTTAGCGATTGCGCAGTACGTCAAGTGCTTGATCGGCGTGAGCGTTCATGCGCAACTCACTGCTAATTCGAGCCAAAATGACACGTTGTGTATCGATAACAAAAGTAACTCGTTTTGTGGGGAGCAGACTGATTGAACGGGCGACTCCCAAACTTTTCGCTACTTTTTGATCAGGGTCTGATAACAGCGGATAATCAAACTCATGCTTGTCAGAGAATTGTTTTTGTTTTGCTACTCCGTCAATGCTGATGCCAACGCGTTGAGCTCCGACGGCTCCAAACTCGGCAGCAAGATCTCGAAAATGGCAACTTTCAGCAGTGCAACCCTTAGTCATTGCTGCAGGATAGAAAAACAAAACAACCGGACCGTTGAGCAGCAAGTCAGATAGTCGGCGCGTGGTATTTGTTTGATCGAGTAGTTCGAAGTCTTCGACGATGTCGCCTTTTTCCATATGACAAGGCTACTCATGTATGGGAATATCGCAAAGATTTAGCTCAAAGCAAATATGGGCAATGTCTGCATCCCTGGTTGCAGCACACGCCCCGTTGGGCAAGATAGAGCGCTGTCGTGGCAAACAGTCCAGTATTTGGGTCGATATACCCACTCATTTTGCGCTCTATGGCGCGTGTATGTTCGGACAAGATGAGTTCCCGATTGGGGTGCGCTAATGGCAACCGAGATACGTGTGGCTCGGTGAGCGGGCGTGGGGAAAGTTCGTCAAGGGGGGCAGTCATATGGTGGTTAGTTCTTGTAGATTCTCAGATCGATGCTTTAGGGTTGGGGTATGGAATCGCTGGCGCGAACAGTTATCATTATTTTACTCATCATTTTGATTCTTGGCATTGTGGCAGCGGTATTAGCAAAAAAGTCACGCAAAACAGTCAAGGGAAGAATTGCTTCGATGGCCATCAGTGTTTTCCCCGTCTTGGCTGGTGGTTGGCTCATGTTTCTGGATGTTGGCATTGGAGCACGCGCGCTCGGGGCTGCTGTGGCTGCAGCAGGAGTGATCAGTATCTGGCGTAATAGCCAAAAAAAGAACTAACCCAAAACTCAGGTTGGCTCAAGAGCTGGTCGAACCTCGACCCAGTCAGTTGCCAAACATCGGTCAGAGATCAGCCACACATTATCTAGTCGTTTGTAGTGGTCAAGGTATCGAATACTCATCACACGGTTCCATCTGCCGTTGTCTGAATACAGGTGCTGGGCGCAACAGTATGTCTCGGCTGATGCTTTGTCTGGGTCTGCTGGGTCAAAAAGGATTGTCTGCTGAGAAAGCGCATGACTTGTGATGTCGTACTTCAGGAGTCCTTGCATTGCACGCTCAATTTGGTCGTGTCCAATGCGTTCGTAGATTGGTGGCTGCCCGATTGGCTGGCCAGAGTATGAGGACAGTTTTCCGTCAGGCGTAAAAAGTTTTGCAACCGAAACAAATTCTCGTCTGTCAACACCGTGAGCGTATGCCTCAACAAGTGCACGAAGAGCAAGTCTGTCAGCGATTCGTGTGTCATCGATCGTCACGACATGACCTCATCAAATTGACGTCGAACATCAGAGAAAAATTTCGGCGCATCATCAATACCAGTGCAAAACATCTGTAGTGGTAGATGTGCAGCAGTTGCACCAGCATCAATGAGGGCTGGAACATTTTGCATGGTCGCTGCAAGATCCCATTTATCATCAGAATTTTTGGACAATGGAATGGAGCCTTGAACAATGAGTGCTGAGGTGTCGCGGCCGTGTTCTTTCATGGCTTGAGTAATCATTTGTACTCCGGAACGCACACCATCAAGTGATTCTCCCATGATGGGAATCCAGCCATTTCCGAGTCGGGTCAGGCGTTTGAGATTCGTAGGTGTGAGGGTTCCGGCGATAAGAATCGGAACTCCTCCAGGCTGTGCGGGTTGGGGTACGAGGTAGATCTCGTCAAAATTAATAGTTGGCGAGTGATACGACGCCGGAAGATTGTTCCAGAGTTCGACGCACGCGCCGAGCGTATCGGTAAAGATACGACTGCGGTTGTCCCATTCGACTCCGGCAGCATCGTATTCTTCACGTTGCCAACCAATGCCCACGCCAAGTTCGAGGCGTCCTTGTGAGATGACATCAAGCGTGGCAGTTGTTTTTGCAAACACAACAGCACCGCGCAGCGACGGCAGAACCACGCTTGTTGCGAGCCGCACATGAGATGTTGCTGCAGCGATCCCGGCCAACAAGGTCAATGGCTCATACCACGGCGCATCAGGGGTGGTGGGAAAACGACCCCATCGGTATTCCTGAGTATTGGGGCCCATCACCACATGGTCAACGAGCACGATGCGATCGATGCCTGCGTCGTCGGCCATTTTGCCCAGTTCGATAAATCGGTGACCAGAACCTGCAGGCATCCAGTGTCCAAAGTTAGGCAATCCAATTGACAGAGTAGGTTTCATCGGTCTCTATTCTTACTGATATCCAGGCAATTATGAGCAGGCTTCTAGAAAATCACTGGCTCCCTCTACGATAGGCGGGTGCCCATCGACGACATCAGAGTTGGACTGTTGGCCTACGGGGCAATCGGGCATGAGCACAATCTGGCTGTTCAAAATACATCTGGTCTGACATTGACGGCGGTCTGCGACATGAACCCGCAACGAATCGACGCAGCGCTCGAACTTGCTCCAGCCGCCACTCCATTTGCAGATGCTCACACGATGCTCGATTCTGGATGTGTGGATCTTGTTGTGATTTCAACTCCGCCTAATAGTCATTATCAATGGGCTAAAGAAGCCTTGCAACGCGGAATCCATGTTGTTCTTGAAAAGCCAATGGCCTTGATGACGGATGAATGTGATGAACTCATCAATCTTGCAGCCGCGCAGAAGTTGCTATTGGTGGTTTATCAGAACAGACGATTTGATGCTGATTTCATCACAATGCGTAGCCTTATTGCAGCAGGCACTATCGGAGATGTTTTTCAATACGATTCTTTTGTGGGTGGTTACGCGGAGCCTTGTTCGTACTGGCACTCTGATGTAACGGTGTCAGGCGGAGCAATTTTTGACTGGGGGAGTCATTTCCTGGATCAAGTGTTAGCAATTATGAAAGATGAAGTTGCACATGTCAGCGGTCAGAATCACAAAAGACATTGGAACCATTGCACAAATGCTGACCACGCACAGGTAACCATCACATTCGTGAACGGCAAACAGGCAACTTTTGTTAATTCTGACTTAGCAGCAGCACGAAAGCCAAAGTTTTATGTCCTCGGAACAACGGGGGCAATTGTCGGAGATTGGGACCCTGCAGCTGAGCCAGCAGTTGCAGATCTACCTGCAATATTGACACTTCATCGCGACGATGCAACTTGTGAAGCCATCAAACTTGAGTGCACGCCACCCCACGCATTTCATCATTCAATTGTTGAGTATCTGCGCAATGGCACGGCGATGGAAGTGAATGCTATGGCATCACGAAATGTTGTGGCCATCATGCAAGCAGCCGAAGAGTCTGCACTTCAAAATGGACTTCCGGTCACTCCGTCGCTGCTCTTCACGTAAATATGAGCGTCAAATGGGGATTTCTTGGTGCGGGTTTTGTTGCAACAGCAGGAATGGCGCCCGCAGTACACGCCGCTAAAAATGCTCAACTGTATGGAGTCGCCAGCAGGAGTAAGACACGCTCACAGGCTCTTGGCCCGACCCATGTATACGAAAATTACGATCTGTTGTTGGCAGATCCCGCGATTGACGCTGTCTATATTAGTTTGGCCAACAACCAACACTTTGAATGGGTTACTAAAGCCTTGCATGCCGGAAAGCATGTATTGTGCGAAAAACCACTTGCGCTAAATGCAAGTGAAGCGCAACAGTTGCGTGAAACTGCTGATCAATGCAATTTGGTATTAGTAGAGGCAGTGTGGGCTCGATGGCATCCACGTTTTCAGCGCATCCAAGAACTTGTAACGAGTGAATCACTTGGGCAACTCCAACAGATTGATTCGACATTTACGTCAGTCTCAAAATTCGTTGACAACTATCGTCTGCAGCCTGAGATGGGTGGCGGGGCGTTGTTGGATGTGGGTTGTTATCAAGTCCATGCTTGGGTGGCGCTTACAAACGGTGCAAAAGATTTTCAGATCGAAGACATCACTCGCGAGGTTGGCCCCACGGGAGTTGACCTCACCACATCGGTGAGTGGGCGAATTAACGGTTCGGTTGGCGTGACTGCCGTGAGTTCGTTTGTGATGGAGTCATCACAAACATTAGTCATCACGGGTGAAAAAAATAGCACCAAGACTCATGAGGGCGAAGCGTTCACGACATGGCGCAAGCCCAGTTCGTTGCTTATTGGCGATACGACTGAAGTATTTGCCGCCACTGACGCGTTCGTTATCATGACTGAAAATGTCAGTAGTTATATCAAAGATGGCTCTGGTTGGATTGTTCCGGTATCTGACTCGGTGCGAGTTGCGCAGATTCTGGACGCCATTGCGGCGTGTGCAATACTGCAGTAATGGGAGTACGTGTACACAAGAATTTCTTTAATGGACTTACAGAAGCACTTGCAGATATTGCTAAAGATCAATATTGGCCAACCACACTGATCTCAGAACCGACACCACCACCACCGGTACATTGGCATGACTGCGAAGCGCATGGGTATGTGATGAGCGGCTCAACATGGATTTTGGATGGAGCAACAGGGGAGCGGCTTACTATTGAGCCCGGGGACAAACTCGTGATTCCTGCAGGGGCGTTGCATATTGAAGGCCAAGGCAACGAGACAGTTGTGTACATCGTGGCAATCCCTGAGGCACGTTCGTACGCTGACGCGTTTCGTTTATTGCCAGCGGATGACCCATCTCGGCCAGAGGGCTAGTGAACAGGGCTAGTGAACAGGGCTAGGTTGGGTCAGTGTCAGCCAGGATCGGAATCAAGGTCAACTCTGGTTCATCTTTTTCGAGTCGCTGCAATCGATAGCGATTTTCAAACAGAGCGACAAGCGCACCGTCTCCACGGCGCAAGATACGAATTCCACCAATATGGCGAAGTCGGTCAATGCTCTTGTTGTCGGTCACTCTGATTGCTTGATACGTGGCGTATTGCATGTCGACTGGTGCATTGAATTCATGGGCGAGTCGGTATGCGAAAACCTCAATCTGCAACGCACCAACTGCTGCAAGTACAGGATCTGCTTCTGCCACATCTAAATCACGTAATACTTGTACGACACCTTCTTCATCAAGTTGAGCAAGACCGCGCCGAAATTGTTTGAAGCGTCCCATGTCTAATGGACGAGCAATTGCAAAAACTTCAGGAGCAAACCGCGGCAAAGGCGGATACGCGACACGCGGACCTGCGTACAGCGTGTCTCCGATTTGTAATCCAGTCGCATTAACAAGGCCAATGATGTCGCCAGGGTATGCGTCTTCGATGGTCTCGCGGTCAGAGCCGAACGCCGTTGTGGCGTACTTTGTTCCGACTGTTCTTCCAGTGCGGGCGCACGACACGTCCATGGCTCGCTCAAAATGTCCAGAACACACGCGGGCGAATGCCAAGCGATCTCTGTGGTTGGGGTCCATGTTGGCCTGCACCTTAAATACAAATGCGGAGAAATCACTTTCTAATGCGCGTTCGGCACCCGAGTCGTCTACTCGTGGTGCTGGTGCTGGAGCAAGATCAACTGCAGCATCCAACAACATCCGTACTCCAAAGTTGGTGAGCGCTGAACCAACAAATACTGGCGTTGTGATACCTGCAAGAAAACTTTCTGACTGAACATTTGCACCAATGGCATCGAGCAAGGCACAACCATCAAGAGCGGCTGTCCATGATGGTCCTTCTTCTTGGGCTGCTCGTGTGGCATCGACGAGTTCTTCGGGCGCTGCCGATGAGCCCCCGCTAGTGCGAGTGAATCGAATGTAGTCACCGTTGCGACGATCAATGACTCCACGAAAGTCGCCAGGGATACCAACAGGCCATACTGCCGGAGTCGGGCGCAAGCCAATCTTTTGTTCGATCTCGTCTAAGAGCTCAAGCGGATCTCTGCCTGGTCGATCGAACTTATTGAGAAACGTTAAAACCGGAAGTCTGCGTGCCTTGCAGACCTGAAATAATTTGAGAGTCTGGGCCTCAATGCCCTTGGCAGTATCGAGCACCATAATGACAGCGTCAACAGCCGCTAACACTCGATACGTATCTTCTGAGAAATCTTTATGGCCAGGTGTGTCAAGCAAGTTGAACATGTGTCCGCGATATGGGAATTGCATTACAGCAGAAGAGATCGAGATTCCGCGCTGCTTTTCTATGTCCATCCAGTCAGATGTTGACGAGCGCCGATTATCGCGAGCATGCACTGCTCCGGCCTCTTGCACGGCCCCCGCGTAGAGCAAAAACTTTTCGGTGAGCGTAGTCTTGCCGGCATCGGGGTGGCTAATAATTGCAAAGGTGCGCCGATTTTTGGCTTCCTTGAGGACATCAGTTGTAGTGCTCACTGCGTCGCCCGACCTTTCTGAGTAGCAGTCAAACGCTATCTGCATCGACTCATCAATGGCGTACATTAAAGAGATGACCTCATGGAACACGACTGGTGGAATTCACGAGATTCCGCTTCCGGGCGTTTCGGGTCGGCTGATGTTGTGTGGCAAGCACTTTATAGGGCCCGATGTTGAGTCGACCCGTGCACTGCTCACTGACGCGACCATTGTGTGTTTGGTGCAGCGCCATGAACTCGAGCATCGTTATGACGAATATGTCCAATGGCTAGACAACAACGCAGATTCGTATGCGATCTGGTTGCCAATTGCAGACCTTGATGCACCATCACTGCAACGTGGTGTAGATCTTTGTGAAATCATTGAGGGCGGTGTTCGTGCTGGGCGTGGTTTTATCGTGCACTGCGCTGCCGGTATTGGTCGTTCCGGAACTATTGCTGTGGCAGTGCTGATGCTTCTTGGTCTGTCTTGCGATGACGCCATCGCTCATGTTCGCTCACATCGTCCGATGGCGGGGCCAGAGACAGGCGCTCAGACAGATTTTTTGAGAGCATTTGAGAAATATCTCAGTGATCGATAGCAGCGCCGCCCAAATAACTTGACTCTAATAACGCACGATTGGCAGTGAGTTCTGCTGCAGACCCTTGCATCGTGAGTTCTCCATGAGCCATTACATAGCCACTGTCTGCCACACTGAGCGCCAAGTTGACGTGTTGCTCAACCATGAGCACTCCAGCACCAGTGTCGTCGGCAATCTTTCGAACAAGCGGAAGCATGCGTTCTACGATGATAGGAGCGAGCCCCAAGCTCATTTCGTCAACAAGAAGTAGTTTTGGCTCAGATGCAAGGCCACGAGCCATCGCAAGCATTTGCTGTTCTCCGCCAGATAGCAAACCAGCACGGCGACTCAGCAGTGGTGCAAGAACCGGAAACATATCGAGTGCGTTCTGCATCGCTGCTGTACGACGCTCACGCGCGCCAGTCAGGCCAAGTTTGAGGTTTTCTTCTACCGAGAGATCAAAGAACAGGGATCTATCTTCGGCAACATGGGCAACACCACGACGCGCGATTTTTTCTGGTCGTTCTCCGCTGATACTTGATCCAAATATTTTAATTGAGCCAGACACCATCGAAAGAATGCCCGAGACTGTGAGCAGGGTAGTGGTTTTGCCAGCGCCATTTGGCCCGAGCAAGGCAACAACTTCTCCTGCATTCACACGCAAGTTGAGTCCGCGAACAACAGGGATGCCACCATAGCCTGCATTGAGATCCGTGATTTCAAGAAGTGCTTCGCTCATTGTGGTGCTCCCTCTGCTTTTAGTGATCGTGCGGCATCAACGCCACCCTCGAGTTGCATTTCGCCAGCACTTTCTCCAAGATATGCGCGCTTCACTTCTGGATGAGCGCGAATCTCTGCGGGTGTTCCTTCGGCAATTATTTTTCCAAAATCCAGCACGTAAATGTAATCACATACGCTCAACACCAAACCCATGTCATGATCGATCAAGAAAATACTGATGTCCTGGGTCAGTATTGACCGAAGATGTTTACCAAGTTGCTGTGATTCGACTGTGTCTAGGCCTGCTGCAGGCTCGTCAAGCAACAGCAGCTCTGGTTTTGCTGCCAGGGCTCGCGCAACGCTGACCAATTTTCGTTGACCATGGGAGAGATCAAGTGTGAGGCGATCTCTGAACTCCTCAAGATTGAGAAGATCCAGTGCCCATTGTGCTTGTTGTTCAATTCCGAGGAGTCGTTTAGGGGAGACGAAGTCGGCAAGGAACGACCACCATTTTGTTTTTTCGGCCATCACAATGAGGTTGTCCCATACTGTGAGGTCTTCAAAGAGTTCTAATGATTGAAAGGTGCGCACAAGTCCGTTCAAAGCCCGATCAGACGGTGACATGCCATTTAAGTCGGCACCTCGAAACTCGGCGCGACCAGAAGTGATTGGTGTAAAACCAGTCAAGGCATCAATCAGAGTTGTCTTGCCAGCACCGTTTGGCCCGATGAGCCCTGTCAATTTTCCTTTTTCGGCAGAGATATTAACCAACGAGTTTGCGTGCAAGCCGCCGTAGCTCACGGTGAGGTCATGTGTTTGTAGTAGCGCGCTCATACCGAGGCCTCCTGGGGTGTTGGTGACGCCGACACAGTGCGTGCTGACCGGGCATGACGAATTGGATTCACAATTGATCGAACAAAAAGAGTAATCAGAATCGCTAGCAAAATCATCCAACTGCGATTCCACGTATCAGTGCGCCAAGGGTTGATTCCGATTGCGCCCCAGGCAGATCCGAGAACAATAAAGGGGCCAAGCCTCTTGCCGACAGCAAGCCATTCTTTGCCCCTCGCAATTTTGAGCCATGATCCAAATGCCTGAATCACTGGTTGGAAAAAAGTTGCCTGACCAGAGGGATTGAGGATCGCGGTCAGGATCATTCCGATGCCACCAAAGATGGCAGAGTAGCGATATGAGCCTTCGGAGTGGTGTGCTCCAAATGTTGCGATCAATCCGCCACCAGTCAGCATGCCGCCGATGATTGCTCCGTTGATTGATGCGATGCCACCGAGATAGGCAAATGCCAATGCTCCGAGTCCGACAAAGTATTCCCAGTTTTGTGGGCCGATCGCTTGCTGCTGAAACGCAAACATCACACCGGCAATTCCGGCGATGGCAGAAGACAATGCAAAACCCAAAAGTTTTGTTCGGGCGACATCGATTCCGGCAGATGCTGCCGCACGTTCGTTAGCCCGTACTGCAAGAAATCGTCGACCAGTGCTTCCGCGTCGAATATTTGCCACCAACGTGCAGAGCCCTGCAAGTACAAGTAGGGCAAATAATGTAAAGCGCGGATTATCAATTAGTCCACTCTCAGACCCAGAACCAAAATTAACTCCAAACAGTGATGGAGACTTAACCGTATAGTTCACCCCACCCATAAGACCTGTGAGATTTTCGTTATTAAAAAATAGATTTTGGATGGTAACGCTGGCTGCAATTGTGACGACTCCAAGTTGAACGCCTCGTATTCGCAATGCAGGAATTCCGATGATCACACCAACAATGATTGAAACGAAAACTCCCAAAACTGAGGCCGGGAGCCAGTGCATGCCAAATCCGGAAACAGCAAAGGGATCATCGATGGACTGAACGCCAGTTGACATCAGTCGCGCCATGATAAATGCGGCAACTCCTGAAAATGAAAGTTGCACAAGAGAGATTTGCCCAAGGTATCCAGAGAGCACAACGAAACTCAGCATGAGTATCGCAGTCAGGATTGAGGTAGAAAATGCAAAACCCCACCGAGCACTTAATCCAGCAAAGAGAAAATCACCAGGAAGTCCGAATGCGATAATTGCGCCCAGTGGCACAAAGACCATGACGTACCAGCCGACACGTTTTGGATAGGGAGACAAAGGGAGCCTTTTTTCTTCAAGGGCACCGCGCACTGGTAGGTTCTTGCCTTTTAAGAATAAGAAGATGATAATAATCGCAAATGGAATAACGTCTTCTGCGCCAGGTGCGAGCACCGCTGGAAAGAATGTTTGGGAGGTCAGCCATGATCCGGTCATTGCTTGCAATAATCCGATACCAATTCCGCCTGCAACTGCAAGTGGGATTGATGACAGGCTGCCGATCAACGCAGCGCCAAGAGCCGGAACAATTAAGAGCGTCAGTTTGCCGACCTGCAGGGACCCAATCACAGAGCCAGCAAGAATTCCTGCGAGTCCTGCAATTATTGCGGC
>JAEMRC010000008.1:0-21994 GCA_016463545.1 Ilumatobacteraceae bacterium | reverse complement strand
GGAGCGGCATTGCGCAGTGGCTTAAATATTAAATAATGCAGACTGGCGCCCAACAACAGAGAAGTAAGTAATGCAAAAAATGCGGCAACCCAGAAATTCATCGGGTCGCCACCATTTAGTGAAATTTTTACCGGAACATTGAGCGTGGATGTCGGCAAGAAATCTGCCCATGGGAAATGAAAGATTCCAGTATTGCGGAGGTAATAAAACTGAAAGGAGGTATACATTGCAACTGCCCCGTGTGCAAAATTTATTACACCTGTTCCTTTATATGCGATCACAAGACCAATCGCAAGCAACGAGATGAGCCCACCTGTTCCGAGTCCGACGAATGCATACGCAAGTGCGTCTTTCATGTATTCCCCCCATTCAATTGTGTCTCTATCTTATTCGCTGACATGAGCATGGAACTAATTATGGTGAGCAACAAAAAAGGGAGATGATCTTTCGACCATCTCCCTTTTGTTGTAATTAATAACTAGACAGTGATTAACCCTTACTGTCGTCTGGGCGTCCTGTACGGAGCGCAGTTCCGGCAATGAGGTCAAGTCCACTGAAAGCTTCGTAGCCTACGATTGGCACGAGCTTCTTTGCTTTACTATCCCACCTGCTAGCAGTGTTGGTTGGGTTACACACTGATTGGTATGGCTTGAATGATTTTTGGCAAGCCAATGGGTTTCCACCAAATGCATGGTGTCCGTTTGTGAGTGAAAGTGCACTCGTCACGGATAGACCATCTGCAGATGCACCATCTTTATTGGCCATCTGCCAAATCTGCATCAAGCTTGTAAATCCAGCGTTTGCAAATCCCTTTGACGCGTCTGTCGCAGTCGTATCATACTTTGCCATTTTGGCATTGTAGATTTCTGCTTCAATCCTCTTGAGAGATCCTGCCTTGTAAATCGTCGGGTCTGTGAGGCTTGCTGTTCCCATGACGGCAATACCGTCAATGGATTTTCCGAACGTCGCCATAGTGGCGAAGTCGATGCAAGAACCACCAAGAACTAACGGAGTCTTGGCCTGAGTCCAACCGAGTTTTTTGATTGCAGTCACAAAGTCCCAGCATGCAGATCCAGCATTGGAGTAGATGATCGCATCGGGCTTGAATTTCATAATCTTGGTTGCTCCGGCTTGAGTGCTTGTGGCCTCAGATGTAATTGAGACTCCCAAGTAACTCGACCCTTTTCCAGATCCCTTGAGTTTGGCAGTTGCACCAGGTACTTTGATGGCTTTTTTCAGGCCAGAGTTGGTGTATCCCAAGACGTCGAGAGGCTTTGACTCAAGGTCGTTGTAGCAAAATACTCCCGGAGGGGTATCGGCCCATGGAACGCCAAGTTTCTTGCTCTTCAGTGCCTGAGTTGCGTATTGAACGAGTGATGTGTGAACACCGAGGCATCCGCCGCCGCCACCGATTGCAAATACTCCGCTTGTTCCAAAGTCCATTGCTGTCACTGGGGTTCCAACGACAACTGGGATTCCGGCTTTTTTCCAGATGGGAATACTCAAGCTCACTACGTCAAGTGTTGTGAAGACAAGTAGTGGCTTTTTTGCTGCAAGTGAAGTTGCACAGCCAAGAATTTCTGGAACATCCAGTTTGTGCTTGCACACATCTAGTTTGATGGGCACGCCAGGTTTTCCGGCTTTGTAGTCTGCACCGAGTCCACCAAGTTCCTTGTTGATGTAGTCAACAGCAGCCTGAGCAGAACGGGCATATTCAGGGAAGTCCAATCCAGGAGTTCCTTCTTGGGCGTCCATACCGATGACAATTTCTGTTCCGGTCGCAACCAGTGGGTTTACTTTTGCACAGGCAATTGCTTGAGCCATTGCTGCTGCTCCGACGCCGTCACTGGCTTCAAGTTTTGCATCAAGTTTCACTGCGCAACCTGCAGCTTTTTTCACTGCTTGGCTGTTGCTTTTTGCTGAAACAGTTGTTGTTCCTAGTGCCAACACTGCAACGAGTGCTCCGGCGACAGGAATCAAAAACTTCTTCGATTGATTTTTCAAATTTCCCCCTATGTATGTGGATCGGTTGACCCTGTGATTGTGACCCCCGACACTGCGGGATAGCGACAAGTTAGCGAGTTATTGACCTACAAGTCAATTTGCGCGAGAGAGTTCGACTTTTCGCTCGGAGTACTCAGCCGAGCCAACGGGGTAGAAGCAGGCAAAGGTATGGCCTGGGCTGGTTCCGGGGGTAAGTGGGGGTTCTTGGGTGTGGCAGCGATCACGGGCAAAGGCACACCGCGGAGCAAATCGGCACCCTTTCGGCGGATGCACCATGTCTGGGGGTCGACCCGGGATAGTTGGCAGGCGTGTGTGTGCTGCTCGATCCATCCGTGGGATGCTCTCAAGCAGGGCATGGGTATAGGGCATTTTCATCTCAGCGAACAGGGTCTTTGTCGGGGCCATCTCTACTAATTTGCCTGCGTACATCACGGCGATTTCGTCAGTATTGCCAGCGACAACGCCCAGATCATGTGTCACGAGCACAAGCGACATGTTTCGTTCGCGGCGTTGTTCGTTGATGAGCTCAAGAATCTGTGCCTGCACGGTGACATCGAGCGCAGTTGTTGGCTCGTCGGCAAACAGAACAGTGGGACCACAAGCCAATGCAATTGCGATCATGACGCGTTGCCGCATGCCACCAGATAGTTCGTGTGGGTACTGACTGAGGCGACGTTCTGCTTCTGGAATACGGACATCACGCAAGAGTTTTTCAGCGGTATCCCACGCAGTTTTCTTTTCCATGCCTAGATGCGACATGAGCGGTTCTGAAATTTGCTTGCCCACCTTCATGAGCGGGTTCAGGGATGTCATTGGATCTTGAAAAATCATCGCCATCTCACGTCCCCAGATATTGCGCATTTCTTGAGGAGTCTTGCCAACCAGGTTGTCTCCCTGATACATCACAGCACCTTCTCGATGTGTTCCTCTGCGGGGGAGTAGTCCCATGATTGATCGCGCCAAAATAGTTTTTCCGGACCCAGATTCGCCGACGATGCCAAGTGATTTTCCGCGAGCAAGTGCAAAGCTCACGCCATCAACTGCACGCACAACACCTCGCGGAGTTTCGAAGTGAGTCTTTATGTCAATGATGTCGAGCAATGCGGAGTTCTGTTCAGTATTCACAATGTCGCCTCACGGATATCAAAACGCCGACCGATGTGATCGCCAATAATATTAAAAGAAATCACGGTCAACAATAAGAAGAGGCACGGAAAGAGAGTTGCCCACGCTGCTATGTCCAGGTCATCGCGAGCAATATTGATGAGCCTGCCCCACGTTTGAGGGCGTTCAACACCGAGTCCCAAAAACGCGAGCGCTCCTTCGGCTGCAATTAGAATACCAAGGCCTGTAAAAGCAACTGTCAACATTGTCGGCATCAGATTGGGGAGCAACTCGCGCAGAATGATTCTGCTATTTTTTGCGCCGAGACTGCGCGCTGAGAGAACAAACTCACGTTCGCGCAGCGCTATTGTCTGGGCTCGCGTGATTCGGGCCAACGGGGCGATGGACAGGATTCCAAGAGTGATAGTTATCTCCCACGGACGCGTGATTCTCCAGAACCAGATCGTGAGCTTTAGGTCATCAAGGCGATACACGATGAGCAATGCCAACAAAAGCGGAGGTAATGCCAAGAGGCTGTCAACAATGATGCTGACAACGCGATCGACGCGGCCTCTGAAGTATCCCCCGAGTATGCCGATGAGTCCACCCAAGAACAGGCCCATGATTGTTGCACCGACGCCAATGAGCAATGTCAACCTTGCGCCGTACACGCATCGGGAGAGCACGTCAAAACTGCTCTTATCGGTACCAAGCCAAGCGCGCGCGCTAGGACCTAACCCGTATGCCCTGGCACGATCTGCAATCTTTATTTTTTCGTCGTACTTAGTTATGAATGGTAATTGGTAAGCAAAAAGAGCACAAAAGCTCAGTACAGAGATCCAAGCCGTTCCGAGCATCCACCCGATCCGACGCTTCGCTTTTTTTGGTGCGGTGATTTCTTCAATAGATTCAGCAAGCATGTTTCAGTCCCTACAGCAATGCTCGCGCATGTCGAATGCGTGGATCAATCACGGTATACATCAGGTCAATACCTAAGTTTGCAAAAACCACAGAAGCCACCAAAATGGCAGACAACGACTGCACCACAAATAGATCTTTTGAGAGGATGGTGCTGATGAGCAAAAATCCCATGCCTTTCATATTGAAATATTGCTCCACCACTAATGCCCCACCAATCAGACTGCCAATCTGAACACCAACACTGGTGAGAACCGAAAACAACGAGTTGCGCAGTGCATGGACCCAGAGGGTGCGTTGTGGCGAGACCCCTTTGGCGTTGGCAAGTGTGATGAAGTCACTTTGAAGAGTCGCAATCATGTCAGAGCGAAGAAGTCGTGCAAAGACGGCCGCAGTTGGTAGCGACAACACCACGACTGGCAAGAAGAAGTTTTGGAAGTGTGCGGCTAAGTCATCCCACGGATAAATCTTTTCGCCGATTCGGGGGAACCATTTCAACTTAGCCACAAAGATATAGATAATGAATGGTGAAAAGACGAGAGCGGGTACAGAGATAAAGAAGAACGAGAATAAGTTGCCAGCCTTATCAAATCTTGAGTCGCGCTTGTATGCCTGATATACGGCTACCGGTACAGCAATGATGAGGCCCCAGATCAGTGAATAGATGCCGAGGAAAAACGTCACGAGTATTTTTGGCTGCATATATGTAAAGACGGAGATGTTTTGTTGGACGGAGTATCCAAAGTCTCGGTCCCAAATAATTCCCTTGAGCCAGTACCAGTATTGAGAAATTAGATTGCTGTCAAGGTGATACTGGAGAGTTATTTTGTCGATTAGCTCTTGGCTGACGGTTCCGCCCAGCATTGTTCGCGCTGGGTCTCCAGGCGCATTGAGCCCAAGGCGCATAAGAACCATGACGCCGAATGTGACAATAAAAAAGACGAGAGAAAATTGTAAAAACCTCTGGACTAGATATCTCACGCGTTTCCCCTAGTTGACTTGATTGCGTAACGAAATCTAGTACAAGCAAAGGGCGGTCACCGAATGCTGCTGCAAACGATGACCGCCCTACTTCGCTATTTCAACCTGCTGTGTTGATCCACATTTCATTCATCCAGAATTGACCGGAGAAACCAGCACCTTCGTTAATAGGGGAACCATCTGGCAACTTGGTGTTGTAGATGCCCATCACGTTTGTCTTGTGTGGCGTTGCCCAAATGGTGTAGTCGAATGGAATCTGATAGCACTCTTTGGCCATCTGGCGATTAACTGCTTCTGCAGCAGCCTTGCGCTTTGCTGGATCGGCATCGGTTCGAGCAATCCCCAGATTCTCATCAACGATCGGGTCATTGATGCGAGCAAAGTTCAGCGACAGATCGCCATCTTTGACTCCAGATGCTGAGTTCCACCAGAAGTTTTGCGAGTCAACGTACAAGCCAGCATGTTGGCGCCATCCGTACATTGTGTGCTTTCCAAAGAGAGCGTTCGTGATGAACTGGTCCTGAGGGATCACTTCAATCGCGGTGTCGACTCCAATCGCAGCCCAGTATCCCTTGAGCAATTCGGCTGTTTGGTCACCTGAGCGAGTTGGTGTGTGCCCGTATAGAACTGCAACTTTCGTCACGCCCTTTTCGGCTTTGTATTCCTCGATCAGGGCCTTTGCGCCCTCAATATCTTGCGCTGGATCAAAGCCATTGTCCTCGAGGTAGCCCTCTTGGCCAGGCGAGAAGACGCCATTGGCAATTGTTCCGAGGCCGAAGTTAACGAGGTCAATTATCTCCTGACGATTGATCGCCTTTGATAGCGCACAACGCACTCGACTGTCGCCTGACGGCTCGGTCTTTTTGGCCCCGTCGATCATGATGTAGTTGATCTCTGAGTAGTCAGTCTGCTCCACCATTGGGAACTGATCTTTGAGTTCGCGCAACTTAAGAATGACCCCATTGTTAGATGTCGAGAAGATATCAATGTCTCCACTCTGAAGAGCCGCACTAGATGTTTCGCTGTCTTCAATTACCTTGAAGGTGATCTTGTCTAGGTATGGCAACTGCACGCCTGCAGCATCTTTCATCCAGTAGTTAGGGTTTTTGGTAACGACGAGCGCCTCACGTGGTGCATAACTCTGCACGATGAACGGACCAGAGCCGATTGGCTTTGTTGCCAGCGTTGGATCTTTGGCGAGAGCATCAAGCCACGCAGGAGATGCAATAAGACCCCATTGACCGGCTAAGTATGACGCAAATCCTGGCCACGGAAGTGGTTGTGTTTGATCGCCGCCTTTGCCCGTAAAGATCGTCAATGACATTTCATCATTCTTTTTAATCTTGAGTTGCATTACTTTTGGATCTTTGGCACTTGGTTCTTTTGCCACATCAACGAGTGCTTTCGCAACAAGGAATCCTGTGCCGGTTGTCTGAAGATTCTGAATAAGTGCGTCAGCATTGACGGGTGTTCCATCAGTAAACAGAATTCCGGGTCGCACCGTGATTGTCCACTCGGTGTACTCAGCGTTTGGCGTGATGCTCTCGGCAAGGAATCCGTGTATTTCGTTATCTTTTCCGAAGGCTGCGATCGTGTCAAAGAATGTATGAGCACGTTGACTGCAATACGAGTCGCACTGCATCGTCGCTGGAATCCATGGGTTTGATACCTCTGCTTCACCTGCAACAATTATTTCTCCACCAGGTATTGGAGTCATCTCAGGTGCTTCAGCAACTGTTGTGTCAGGCGCTTCAGCAACCGTTGTGTCAGATGCTGCGCCACCATCACTGCTACTGCCACAAGCAGCAGTAATCAGAGCCATGCTCACGATCACTGTGCCAAACAATACGCCAGAGCGTCTCTTGGATCGTCCCATTACATTCATGTGTTCCCCCTGTTGATGTTCGGGCGCAGTAAACCCCGCCGAAGTAGATGTCACAAAACTACCCCAGATCTTGTGTTCCCCAAAACCGTGTCGGATATCTCGCCTCAATGGCTTTAGAGATGTCGGTAGCGCAGGTAGGTTGGAACCACTCAAGTGAAGGGAATAGCAGTGGCAAATGCATGGTTTGAGACAGTGGCAATTGCCCAAGAGCGTGCCCGCAAGAGGCTCCCTCGCTCGGTATATGGCGCCATTGTTGGGGGTTCCCAGAAGGGTCTCACGGCGGCCGACAACCTGAGTGCATTTGACGAATTGGGTTTCGCCCCCCATATTGCGGGCCTGTCGAACGAGCGCACGATGGCCGTGACGGTGATGGGTCAGCAGTTGTCGATGCCCATCATTATGTCGCCAACTGGAGTGCAAGCAGTTCATCCTCAAGGCGAACTCGCGGTCGCTCGTGCAGCCGCCAACCGCGGTGTGGCGATGGGTCTGAGTTCTTTTGGGAGTCGCTCAGTTGAAGAAGTCTGCGCAGTGAACTCACAAGTTTTGTTTCAGATGTATTGGTCTGGCGATCGCGACACAATGATTCAGCGGCTGCAACGTGCCCGCGAGGCAGGCGCCAAAGGAATCATCGTGACTCTGGACTGGTCATTTTCTGATGGCCGCGACTGGGGAAGTCCTTGGATTCCAGAGAAAATCGGTATCAAGGCTGCGGTCAAGTTTGCTCCGCAAGTGCTTGCCAAGCCCAAATGGTTGTGGAACTTTGCTAAGACATTGCATCTGCCCGATCTTGCTGCGCCAAACATGGCACCTCTCGGAACAAAGCCGCCGACATTCTTTGGTGCGTATTTTGAGTGGATGCAAAGTACTTTGCCGACATGGCAAGACATTGCATGGTTGCGTTCGCAATGGGACGGACCATTCATGGTGAAGGGTGTGTGTCGCGTCGACGATGCTCGGCGCATTGTTGATCTAGGAGCAACAGCTTTATCTGTGTCAACTCACGGCGGAAACAATCTTGACGGAACACCTGCGCCCATTCGCAATGTGTCAGCCATCGCTGACGCTGTCGGTCATGACATTGAAGTTGTTCTTGATGGCGGCATTCGTCGCGGCAGTGATGTCGTCAAGGCTCTTGCGCTCGGCGCTAAAGCAGTGATGATTGGTCGTGCATATCTGTGGGGACTCGCAGCAAATGGTCAGGCTGGTGTCGAGAATGTGCTTGACCTTTTGCGCAGCGGAATAGATTCGACCTTGCTTGGTCTCGGAAAAAAAGATGTGAGCGAGTTGAATCGTGACGATGTCATCGCTCCACCTAATTTTTTCCGCTCACTTGGCATGTGAGCAAATTAATTACTTCGTAAACGTGGGGTAGTAGTTCTCTGGGCCCATCGCTCGAATCTCGCTGAGCCAATCGCTTTCAAATGGCCACTCATCTTGACCACCTTCACCGGGCCCTTGCCAGAACCGTGCAAACGGTCCGGCTTCTGGCGGCGGCACTAATGACCAGGCTTGACGCTTGTACGAGAAGTTCTCTGGTTGCAAGCGATGTGCCTCGCGGAAATGAGTAATTGCTGCGTCTTTGTCGCCTGCATTCCACAAATGCTGAGCCAACGAAAAGTGTGCTGCTGCACCCCCAACTGAGGGATCGCGTTTGCCGGAGCGGGTAACGACTTCGTCAGGCGACAAGACATATTCACTTGACGAACCGTTCTTGACCCAATCACGAAGGGCGATCTCGTACGCATTTGGATCGAACTTAATTTTCATTGCTTCCGTCATGATGTCTGTCATGCGTTGAGGTAGTCCGTCTGGAACAGTTGTTCCGCGTGGCTGACGCGACGGCAGAGATGCAGGTTCAGCAGGACGAACAATGACACCTTCTTCGTTGATCCAGACACCGTTTGGAATGTTGATGACACCAAAAAGTGACGCCATCACGTGGTCAACATCAACAAGTGATGGATGTTCTGGTGCTGCTGCTTCGATAAACGGTCGACACGCTTCTGTTCCGAGAACTTCAAGACCAACTGTGACTATTTCAAGACCGAGTGGATGGAGTTCTTTTCGTAAGGCCTGCCACACTGGCAGGTCACCAGAACAGCCTCAATACGGCGCCCAAGAAACGATGAGAACTTTTTGTCCACGCAGCGACGACAAAGAAAACATATTGCCGTTCACATCGGGTAATTGCAATTCAGGAGCAACTGCACTGGGCAATGTGTGTCCAGAGAGTGATGCAGGGCCAAGTGCCCACACACCTGAGTGATGCACAATCGGCATTCCTAATCGAGTCGCAACAATTTCGACGTCAACGTTGCCATCGGTAACGGCGTCAGAGAGTGGTACGCAAATTTCCCCAAGACATGCGCCTTCAGGCTTGATCGCCCAGCCCGTTCCTTTTTCAAACTCACCGACAGGTACTGACAATGACTTAAGAATCATGCCCCGACAGTAGCACTCCGTTGAGGTCAGCGAATGTGGGCCAAGAGACGCGCAGCAATTTGAGAGCCGTGTGTGTCTTGCAAAAAATGACGAGCCCCGACGATTTCTTCAAACGTGGAGTGGGGAATGAGCGACGACCACTTGCGACCCCAGTCCGTGACAAAGACAAAATCATCGACTCCCCACATAAAGTGCACGGGAATCTGAAGTGCATTAATGAGGGCAAAGTTCTCTTCTTGATTGACAGAGTCACCCGAGACTGCATCGTGGGCGGGGATGCTCATCGGAAACCGATATGGCCCAGCATGAGACATGCGACCCATCCCATGAAAAGGTGCGTCGTAGGCTTTTTTAACATCGGCTGATTCACCTATATATAGAGGTGTTTCACCCATGAGAGAGGGGCGCAAGGTTTCTTGTGGAGTCATGCGACCCGTCGCCATCACCATCAAACCCCCAAGTGAGAATTTCTCCGGAATACTGGCCTCCAATAGTCCCCCTGGTTTCCACTGTTCGATCCATTGCAATATCCCAGGCGTGTATTCATAACCCGCGTGGTGCAGCCATGTATTCATGATGACGAGTCGGCAAAATCGCTCGGGCATACGTGCGGCTTGAGCAAGACCAATGGGGCCACCCCAATCTTGTACCAAAATCGTGATCTCTCTCAGATCAAGTTTCTCTATGAGGCTTTTCATGTTTGCCGTGTGTTGTGCGATGTTGTACCAGTTCGGATCTGTCACCTTGTCGGAGCGACCAAATCCGATGTGGTCTGGTGCGATGCATCGGTATCCGGCTGCAGTCATATCTTTAATGATGTGTCGATACAGGTATGACCATGTAGGCATTCCGTGCAACATTAAAACCACTTGACCATCGCGAGGACCTTCATCGATGTAGTGCATTCGCAGTCCATTGATGTCTACATAGTGTGGCTCGTAATTGAAGTCTTCTAGGTCAATAAAATTTTCATCTGGTGTGCGTAGAAATTCTGGTGTTGTCATCATGCTCCAAAAGCGAATACGAAAAATAAGTTCGCGTCGTGAGTCTACTCGACTCGTAATACGGGAAAACTGGCGTGCATCATGTGATCGGGCAGTGTGATCGAATCACAGATACTGTGTACGCATATGAAGATTGACTGATTCGTGGCTATATTTAGGCGTGAGAAATTTTGGTATGAAAAGTTCACTATGAAGCATCTTCAATCAAAAACTATTTTTGCCTGTGTCTCGACTCTTGTTCTTGGAGTGGTCATCGGGGTCGGAGTCTTTTTGGGTCAGGAGAACTCAAAAGTCAAGCAGCAGGTTGCATCCCCAACGGATTCTTCCTTGAACAAGGCATCGGACCCGAGTTGCGCACAAGGCGGAGCCTGCATTATCGGAGACCAAGGCCCAGGAGGCGGCACTATTTTTTATGATGCAGGGTCTGTACAAATTTGGGGACGTTATTTAGAAGTCGCACCAGTCAATGCTCAACGACAAGCGTCTTGGGGTTGCACCGGAACCTATATCGGAGGAACAGGCACGGAGATCGGGGCAGGTAAATCAAATTCCAACATCGTTACTAAAGCGTGTTCAGATACAAAAAGTGCAGCAAGAATTGCTATGGACTTTGATGGGGGAGCACAAACAGATTGGTTTTTGCCTTCACAATCAGAATTAGCCAAATTATATTCGCAATTGCTCAGCAGTGATGAATTGGAAACAGAGCCTTATTGGAGTTCATCCGAAGCAGATGCATCGCTTGCGCAATCTGAGCCATTTTACGGTGGTCTTGGAGATTATAAAGACAACATCTACTTCGTGCGTCCTGTGCGCGCGTTTTAGTCCACGACCACATCAAGCGGATTAATCACTTCTAATTCTTGATGCGCCGTTTCTGGATAGCGAACCCACACGAGGATTGCTGCGATACACGGGGCAAGCGAAAGTAGACACATCACGGCTCCATAACTCATCGATGTATCTACCAAGCGTCCTGCTGCAATGAGTCCGATGCTCCCGCCTAGTAGAGATGATGCGGTGATGACGGCACCAGCAGTGCTGCGCCGTCCCGTGGGGAAGAGTTCGCCTCGATATACAGACATGGCGGGGTAACTCAGACCGAATGCGAATCCGCCCACAATGGCTGCGATCCACATAGCGAATCCTCCGAAAACAAAAGAAAGGGCAACAAGCGCGGAGCCAATTGGAATCATGGAGGCTGCAAGCAATCGACGACCTTGTAGATCTGCAATTCGACCGCCTAGCACTAATCCAAGTGATGCAGGAGCAGAGGTAAGTGTGGTGAACACTGCGATGACGAGAGCCGAATATCCGCGAACATCTTTGAGGTATCTATTTTGAAAAATTGAAGCACTGGCGATGAAGATGTTGGCAAGAAATGCAACGGATGCGATGAGTCGCAGTCTTGATACTTGGGCGCGATCATTGCGTACCTGATGCCCTGCGCGATCGATGAAGCGTTGTGTTTCAGGCAGGTGGCGAGTGAGTACTGCTGCTACCACAAGCCAGATCAAAGCAATGACGTAGATGTATCTCCATGCATGCACACCAAGATCAGCCAATGGCAAACTTGCTACTGCAACACCTGCACCGATACCACTTGCGACTGCCAAGACTCCCATGGCGTATGCACGACACTGTGTGGGCATTTCTTCGATCGTGATGACGGCAATCAGAATCTCGAGAGTGAGACCCAAGGGTCTGCCGACAGTTTGTGTTGCAACTAAGAATGGAAATGACGGAGACAGTGCGCCGAGTGCCGATACAGATGGCGCAAGCCACGCCATCAATATGACGATACGTCGTCGGCCATGGCGATCTGCGAGAACGACGAATGGAAATGAAATGATGATTCCCCACCGCACGACAGCAGCAGCAAAGCCCTGCGCTGATGTTGAGATGCCAAACTCATCGGCAGCAAATGCAACGGTCTGGGTAAATAACGTGTTGACAAAAGCGTATGACATTGACGCCAAAGTCAAAAGCCAAAGTACTTTACGTTGACGGGCACTAAGAGCCTCAGGTGGTGATGCCCATACTGGCAGTGAAATACCACGGACACTTCGCGAAATGGGCACGGCGGGAGCATACTGAGAGGCGTGTCTGAGTATTCGCGTTTGTCTGATGATCAGTCATCTGGGGTAATTGTGGCCGCCCAGAGCGGTCCACTCACGGGTGAAGTCACAGTTCCGGGCGCCAAGAATTCAGTCCTCAAGTTAATGGCGGCAGCGCTGCTGGCTGATGGGGTCTATGAGTTGTCTCATGTGCCTCGAATTGGCGATGTCGACATCATGGCTGAATTGCTGACGCAATTAGGCCTTCGTATTGAAAAAATTGCGATACCAAATCCCGAACAGGATGGACAGAAGTTGCGCATTGTGAACTCAGGCAACATCGCCACCGTTGCGCCGTTCGAAATCGCCGATCGCATTCGAGCATCAGTCAATGTTGTTGGTCCGTTGTTGGGTCGCTTGGGCGAAGTTGATATTGCGCTACCCGGAGGTGATGACTTTGGTGGTCGACCAATTGATATTCATCTACGTGGTCTTGAAGCAATGGGTGCAACATTTACTTTTAGCGATGACGGCCTGATTGGACGTGCCAATGGTTTACATGGTGCAGATATCTCACTCGAATTTCCCAGTGTTGGCGCAACTGAAAACCTTTTGATGGCTGCAGTATGCGCAACCGGAACTACCACGATTGCAAATGCCGCACGAGAGCCAGAGATTGGTGACTTGTGCTTAATGCTGAGATCAATGGGTGCTCATATCGAAGGTATCGGCACACAGCAGCTAGTGATACATGGGGTTGCTCAAACAAGTCTGCAGAGCACAACGCACACAACCGTCGCAGATCGCGTGCAGGCGGCAACGTATATGTCAGCCGTTGCAATGTGTGGCGGAGATGTACATGTCAAAGGGGCAATCATCACTCACATGGAGATGCTGATGAGTCGATTCACTGATATGGGTATGACAATCGCGCCAACTGATGACGGCATACATGTGCGTAGTAGTGGTCGTCTATCAGCGGTTGATATTTCGACATTGCCGTATCCAGGAATTGCGACGGACTACAAGCCACTGCTCGTCACAATGTTGGGTGTCTCAGATGGCACAGCAGTCGTGACAGAGAACTTATATCCAGGACGCTTTCGCTACATCGAAGAATTGCGCAAATTTGGTGCTGACATCACGATCGACGGACATCATGCAGTTGTGCGCGGTGTTGAACACCTCACCGGTGCTGTAGTACACGCTCCAGATATTCGGGCAGGTGCGGCTCTTGTTGTTGCCGGTCTGGCAGCATCTGGGATGACAGAGATTCGTGATATTCATCACATTGACCGCGGATACGACGACCTTGTTGGCCGATTGGCGGCACTTGGTGCGGCGGTCAGTCGGGTGGACTAGAGCCACTATCTGGGGTGTTGTTATCTGGGGTGCTGCCAGAACTCAGTTTTTTGGCACGGGAGTTGGCAATGCGCAAAAGACCTACGATGACCAAAATGGGAGCCAATACGTAGAGTATTTCATCCCATCCACCCTGATGAGCCAGCAAGACTGTGCGTTCTACCATGATTCTGAATCGTAGGGGCAGTATCGTAGGAACCAACAATGGAGTGTGCAATGTGACGATGCGTCAAATGGTAGAAGAGACAATTGAAGTGATTCGCCCTGCTTTGCAGGCTGACGGCGGCGACATCGTGTTGCGCGAGGTCAACGAAGAAACAGGCGTCGTGTCAGTCACACTTGTTGGTGCGTGCACAACGTGCCCAGCTTCTGATCAAACCATGAAAGCCGGAATTGAGCGCATCATGAAAGATCGCATCGATGGCGTCACCGAGGTCGTGCAGGTCGCCTAAGTGGGTCGTCGAACCAGCACCCCCGAAGAACTTTTTTCAAGCGCTTGCAACGGTGACCGCGGCGCGCTTGCTCGAGTGTTGTCTCTCTTAGAACGCGGCGGCGAGCCAGCCCGTGTGTTGGGGCGTTTGTCATATCCCAAAAGTGGGGCTGCGTACACGGTCGGTCTGACCGGTGCTCCAGGCTCCGGAAAGAGCACACTTACAAGCGCCATCATTGGACACTTGCGTAAATTAGGCATGGATGTCACTGTGTTGGCAATCGATCCATCGTCACCATTTACTGGTGGTGCAATTTTGGGAGACCGAGTGCGCATGCAAGACCATGCCACTGATGAGGGAGTTTTTATTCGCTCAATGGCAACTCGGGGACATTTAGGTGGGTTGTCGCTTGCAACACCAGAGGCGATTCGTTTGCTCGACGCAGTTGGTCGAAGAAATATTTTTGTAGAAACTGTCGGAGTCGGACAGGTTGAAGTAGAGATTGCGGGCAAGGCCGACACCACTGTCGTTGTTTTAAACCCAGGATGGGGAGACTCGGTGCAAGCCAATAAGGCTGGACTGATGGAGATTGCAGATATTTTTGTGATCAACAAAGCAGATCGCAAAGGCGTCGAAGAAACTCGTCGTGATATTGAACAGATGCTTGAATTGGGTGACATGCCTCATGATGCGTGGCAGCCACCAATTGTGCGAACGATTGGCACCACCGGAGAAGGTGTGCCAGAACTATGGGATCACATCTCGCAGCATCGTGCAACGATCGAATCGTCAGGGGCCTTGACAGAGCGCAGGTCGTTTCGTTTGCGAGAAGAAATGCGAGCCATTGTGACTCAGCGATTAGAACAGCGCGCAAAAGAGCTCTGCACCGGTGACCGTTGGGAGCAGTTGCAATCAGAAGTGTTATCGCACTCCACTGATCCGTGGGCGGCGGCCGACGAAATGTTGCGCGGAATCGGAGCATAGAAAATGTCTGATCTTGTGTTGCTTGAGCGACGCCCTGACGGAGTGGCTGTCATCACTCTCAATAATCCAAAAGTCAATGCACTGTCCTTGGGTCTTTTGGCGCGTCTGCACGAGATTGCACATGATCTGACGAACACTCCTGCTGGGGCCGTCGTCCTGACTGGTGGCGATCGATTGTTTGCCGCGGGTGCAGATATTTCTGAGTTTGATGGTCCAAGCGAAGCGCGCACGATTGGTGCGGCGTTTCATGGGGCACTCGACGCGGTCGCCGCGATTCCGTCAATGGTGATTGCTGCAGTGAGTGGATTTGCTTTAGGTGGTGGTTGCGAGCTTGCAATGGCATGTGACTATCGCATCGCATCGCACAAGGCAGTGTTCGGACAGCCAGAAATCTTGCTCGGAATTATTCCGGGAGGCGGTGGCACACAGCGGTTGCCACGCATTGTCGGAGTAAGCCGAGCAAAAGAAATCATGATGACTGGGCGACAGGTCAAATCTGACGAAGCATTTCGAATCGGACTAGCCGATGAGGTTGTTGAGCCAGAACAACTTCATGTGCGGGCATTAGAACTGGCTTCTGAGTTAGCGCGAGGGGCATTGCAGGCACAACGATTAATAAAGAGCACGGTCGATAATGGGGCCAGCATGGCGTTGCAGGATGGACTATTGCTCGAACGTGATGTCTTTGAGCAGGTGTTTTATACGCAAGATAGTCAAATCGGTGTGGCAAGTTTTCGTCAATCAGGTCCAGGGAACGCCACGTTCACAGGTAAATAAAACGCATGACGTTGCGAAAATCTATTCCTGCTGATGTTCGGCCAATCATTAGTTCGGCACTCGTCATCAGTGTCGCGGTTGGAGTTTTTGCTGTGTCATTTGGAGTTGTGTCCGTGGCGAGTGGCGCATCTGTCATGCAAACATGTGCATTGTCGCTTTTTGTATTTACAGGTGCATCTCAGTTTTCAGCAGTGAGTGTGATTGCTGCTGGCGGAAGCGTGGCGAGTGCTTTGGGTGGGGCACTTTTATTGGCTGCACGCAATGGTGTTTATGGGCTCAGTCTTGCGCCAACGCTGCGCGGATCGCTAGGTAAACAACTTCTCGCAGCACATTTTGTGATTGATGAGACAACCGCGTTGGCCTCAGCGCATGAAGATATGAGATTACGCCGCTGGGCATTTTGGGCATGTGGAATTTCTTTGTATACGTTTTGGAATATTGGCACGTTGATCGGTGCGCTTATTGGTAACTCAATTGACCCTAAAACTTTTGGACTTGATGCCGCGTTCCCTGTGGTATTTACGGCGATGATTGTGCCGCATCTGAGAACTCGCAATGGACGACGAGCTGCATTATTTGGAGCAGTTGCTGCAGTGGCGCTTGCGCCTTTTCTGCCTGTTGGCTTACCGATCTTGATTGCAACATTTGGAATTTTATTTGGAGTCTCACCAGATCAATCAGAAGTAGAACCGACATGAGTTGGTGGTTGGTGATTTTGTTGGCATTTGGTGCGTATGGATCGAAAGTATTAGGAGTAGTTGTGCTGGGAGAGCGGCAACTGCCGCCAGTTTTGCAACGATGTCTACTTCTTATCCCGGCCGCATTGCTCGGAGCATTAATTGCTAAGGATACTTTTACAACGGTGCAGGATTTTTCTATTGATGCACGTCTGGCAGGTTTGATCGTGGCTATCGGGGCGACATGGAAGAAAGTTCCGCTTGTGCTTGTCATTGCTTTGGGCGTCGGCTCGACAGCACTTGTACGAGCGTTGGCGTAGTTCTATTCAGCGAGTTTTTTTAACGCTTGTAAATTGCGCCGCCAGATTGCCGAGAGAACAATCCGTCCGCCAATGAATGCACCAATTGGACCACCAAGCCACCACGGGAAAGTGAGTTCTTCTGTCCAAATAAAACGAGTCCTCGAACCATCTGCAAGGGGAGTAAGTGTGAACTCACCAGACCCGGTGACAATGCCCGTATGTCGAACTCCCATGCGTTGGCCTGGCTCCCACGCGGTGATGCTCATTTGATCTACTAATTTAATTGGACCAACTTTGGTGTCACAGAAGAATTCTGTTCCGACACCACGAGTTTTCTCGGTGATAAATCGAATCGCAACGGCGTCTGCCATCCAGTCAACATGTCGCTCAATCGGTTCGAGGATATTCCAGAGGTTTTCAGGCGTGCTAGAAATATCGATTGATACTGTGATTCTGCTCATTGCAACAGTTTCAAACAGTTGCAGAGACTGCGCGTAACTCTGCTGCTGCTTCTTCTGGCGGAACAAGATTAATCATGACGCCGGTACCACGCTCAAAGCCAGCAGTTGTTGTGAGTTTTGGCCACAGGTGGATATGCCAGTGATACATGCCGGAGTGATGGGCGGGTGCTGTGTGAAAAACGATATTGAAAGCGATGTCTCCAAGAACTGCCACCAGATGGGCGAGTCCGTCGCGAATTGCTCGTCCGACTCCAGCGAGGGCTTCATCGCTTGAGTCAGATAAATGCAATTCGTGTGATCGAGGCATAATCAGCAACTCAAATGGTCCGCTGCTCCAGAATGGACAAATCGCAATGGCGTGTTCGTTTTCTAGAACGACACGTTTGTTGTCGACAGACTCTGCCTCAATCGTGGTGCACAATAGGCATCCGCCCTTGAATCGTTCAAAGGCGCGTTCTTCTTCGAGGATTTCGCCGGGGACAAAAGGCAGGCCCAGTAGTTGTCCGTGCGGATGTGCAAGAGATGCACCCGCTTCGCGACCGTGATTGATAAACGCCTGCGTGTAACGAATATTTGGAGTGTCAGTGTGGGCGATGAGTCTGCTCTTGAGTGCGAGCATCATGTCTTTCATTGCGCCATCGCTGAAATTATTCATACGGGAATCATGATCTGGCGAAATTACCAATACCTCATGTACGCCACTGGCTTCTGCCATGACATGAACTGGTCCGAGGTTGCGCACAGCCAATGTGTCGTCACCTTCGAATGCTGGATATTTATTCGGCACGACGCGCATTGTCCAGTTGCCATCTGAGTCGCGTGTCTCAAGCGTCGGGACACCAGAGTCTTCGTGGCCAGGACAAAATGGGCACAGACGATCGGGGTCGTTTTCGACATGCAGAGTTCGTGGAGCAAAGTCACTTGTTCGCTTGGCCCGGCTGGGAACGACTGTTACCCACCGGCCAGTTAAGAGGTTGAGGCGTAATTGGCTCACGGTAGTTATAAGGATACGACCACAACACCGAAAATGCGTGTCTTTAACGCGATGTTCGGTACCTACTGATGTGGCGGGCTGATTCTGGGGTGAACGGTTCACCGTCTCCTGTGGCATAACGATCGACGAGATCAAGTCCTGCGGCACGAGCAATTGTGTCCAGTTGCGAGGGTGTCCAGTAGGTCACGACCCATGGTCGCAAACGTACGCCCTCAGATTGAGAGAACTCGATGAATTGTCCGCTGATGTGTTGCGATTCTCTGGCATGTGTGCTGACGCTCAAAACAACACGGTCACTAGTGACACTGCGAACCGACACATTGTCGCCGCCGTCGTCATTGGGGATGACAGCATCAATCATAAAATATCCATCTGGCTGCAGCCGAGAGGCAACGAGTGACAAACATGCGCCGAGGGCTTGCTCAGATGGCAAGTTAAAGATTGTGTTGTAGCCGATAAAAACAAGATCAAACGGACCCGCAGGCAAATCGCGAGACATGTCACAGCAGATTGTGCTGACGCGTGACGGCAGGTTGCGAGCGGCCAGTGCTGCAAGCATCGCTGCTGACGAATCGACGCCAACGCAGATGTCGTGCAGTTTGCGGGCAGAAATAAGTTGCGCCAAGAGCCGACCAGTGCCCACGCCTAGTTCGAGCACAGAAGCAGTGTGCTGCGCAAAGTGGGTGTTGAGATGTGTTGTGATGAATCGCACGAAGTCAGCATCATCGAGCGACTCGTACCACTCGTCATAGACGTCAGCGAACGCATCGCCATATGTGGCGGCGCCGTATCCTGGCATGCCGTATTCATTGGCCTGTCCGTTGTGGGGCAAATCGAGCATTGCTTCAGTACACCACGCCGCCTGCTGGCGACAAGCATCGGTAGCCTGATGGTGTGAGCAACATTGGGACGATCCGCGAGTACGTGTACCTCGACCATGCTGCCACGTCTCCGATGAGGCCAACCGTGGCTCACGCTATGGAGCCTTTTCATGATCAGGTCTATGCCAATCCATCTGGGTCTCATCGTTTTGCGCGAGATGCCAGACGCGTGATCGACGAAGCACGAGACAATGTTGCCGAGATAATTGGGTGTCGACCAGGAGAAATAGTTTTCACGAGTGGTGGCACCGAGGGTGCTAACACAGCAGTTCTAGGAACCATCCGTCGCCGTGGCGGAGTTGCTGTGTGTTCATCAGCCGAACATCATGCGGTACTGCATTGTGTCGAGCATGTTGGTGGTCGCGTTTTGCCAGTGACACAAGATGGAGTCATTGATCCAATCGCGTTGCGACAGACTCTACGAGAAATGTCTGACGTGTCTTTGGTGTCGGCGATGGCTGTCAATAACGAAGTCGGATCAATCACCGATATGCAAGAAGTCTCGCGCGCTGTGCGCCGAGTGTTTCCGGAAGCAGTGCTGCACACAGATGCAGTGCAGTCAGCATGCTGGATTGATTTGCGAAACATTTGGCCGCATGTCGATATCTTGACATTGTCTGCGCACAAGTTTGGTGGGCCCAAAGGGATGGGAATCATGGTTGTGCGCGAAGGTATCGTCCTCGAGCCTCTACTTTTTGGCGGTGGTCAAGAACGTGATCGTCGTAGTGGCACACATAATGTGGCCGGAATAGTCGGCACCACGGCTGCCTTGCGAATCACTGACGAACAACGCATTTCAGAAGTAGAGCGCATCAGTATCCTCCGATCTCGTTTGCTGGACGGACTTGAGGCCAAAATTGATTGCGCCAAGCGAACCTTAACTACAAACACCGTTGCCGGAATCGCGCACATCTGTCTTGAGGGTCTAGAGAACGAATCGCTGTTGTACCTTCTTGATGAGCATGGCGTGTGTGCGTCTGCTGCCTCGGCATGTGCGAGCGGCGCAATGGAGCCATCACATGTGTTGGCTGCAATGGCAGTACCGATGCAGAAAAGCAAAGGAGCATTGCGCTTCAGTCTTGGGCACACAACAACCGAATCTGATATTGATACTGCTATCAGTTCTGTTGATCAGGCCGTTACACGTCTACAGCAATCCACTAAACGTAAAGTGACAGCACAATGAAAGTGCTTGTGGCAATGTCTGGTGGCGTCGATTCATCTGTGGCAGCGTTGATCTTGCGCGAACAAGGACACGAAGTCGTTGGCGTCACAATGCGTTTATGGGGCGGCGAAAGTGACACAGGATGTTGCTCTGTGAGCGATGTTGATGACGCTCGCCGTGTGGCACAGCAACTAGACATCGACCATCTTGTTTTTAACTTCTCCGAAGAATTCAACGAGCATGTTGTGGCACCGTATGTGCAGGCACATGTGGACGGAATCACTCCAAATCCATGTATTGAGTGCAATCGTCACCTGAAGTTTGATCGACTGATTGAACGGGGGCATGCATTGGGATTTGACGCAGTAGCCACAGGGCATCATGCAAGAATTGAGCCATCACCGCAGGGCGATCTGCGTGTTGTGCGAGGTGAAGATCCTAAAAAAGATCAAAGTTACGTTGTGCACATGCTGGCAGGCGATGACTTGGCATACACCCTGTTTCCGGTGGGCCAAATGAACAAGTCGGAGGTGCGCGAGATCGCACAACGACACGGATTACGAACTGCCACAAAACCTGATAGCCAAGATGTGTGCTTTATTGGCAGCACCACTGGCCGAGAGGGATTTCTTGGATCCAGAATCGCGTTTCGTACTGCTGAGGTCGTTGACATTGATGGCACTGCCGCAGGACAAGTTGAGGCTGTAGAACTTGTGACGGTCGGACAACGGCGCGGGCTGAACTTAGGTGGCGGTCCAACACGCTATGTGGTGGACGTTGATGTCAATAACCAAAAAGTCGTCGTTGGCTCAGAACAAGATCTTTATGTTGACTCAATAATGCTCAATAGGTTGTCGTGGCCACACCAAAAAGATGCTGACGCTTCGTCTGTAACAATTTTGGTGCAGGGAAGTGCTCATGGAGCACGTCATGAAGGCACGTTGACCGTGGTCGACAAACACACGGCCCGGGTTGACTGGAAAATTTCGCAGAAAAGAATTGCGCCAGGACAAACAGTGGTGTTCTATGACATCACTGATCGATATGTTCTTGGTGGTGGCGTTGTCACTCGCTAATTGATCCCGACATACGATTCAGGATGTGTTGTCGTGCTTGCGCGATATTTAGTGGTGCAATTGCAAAAGAATGCACATGAAGTGCTTCTGCGCTGTGTAAAAATTTCATCGTCATCGCAGAAATTACAACTTTTTCAGACTCGTTCAAAGCAATGACGAGCCGTGAGCCAAATACACCCCCCGTGAGGTCTGCCTCGTCAGAGGGCGCATCACGAAGATCGACTTGTGAAATATTTGATGACGTCAGCATCATTGTCTCTGCGAGAACTAAATGATCATGAACGACGATTCCGGATGGCACAATAACCAGCCAACGCCGTGATAGGCGATGCATCCGTGATGGCACCACGCACAAAAGACCAACAGCGATCGCGGTGATGCAAGCGCCGAGTATCCACTGTTTGGCAGCGAGTAAAAGTGGTCCAGCCATCAATGATGAGGCAAGTAATATCCATGTCATAACGGCAGGTGCAAGATACGGAACTGGAA
>JAEMRC010000080.1 GCA_016463545.1 Ilumatobacteraceae bacterium | reverse complement strand
TAGCGGTCATCTTGACCTCGCACGGCTTTGCCATATACCTCACCAATTGCAGCCGTCATCGGACCAGGGCACGGGACGACACGGTCGTCGACAGAGTTGACAGCGCTGACTTCAGCGGCAGTGCCACAGACAAAGATTTCGTCGGCGATGTACAAATCAGATCGTGCCAAGTTGCCCACTTGAACCTCGTAGCCCAAGTCATGCGCGATGCGCGTGACACTACTTTGAGTGATTCCCTCTAGGGCACCAGCAGAGAGCGGCGGGGTGATGATGACGCCGTGGCGAGACACAAAAATGTTTTCTCCCGTGCACTCGGCCACAAAACCATGTGGGCTGAGCATGATGGCTTCGTCATAGCCGGCTTTGAGTGCCTCTACTTTGGCGAGTGATGAGTTGACATAGTTGCCAACGGTCTTTGCTGCTGGTGGCATTGTGTTGTGATCATGGCGCGTCCATGAAGAAATCTTCATGCGTACACCTTTGGTGAGCGCGTCTTCTCCGAGATATGCACCCCATGGCCAACAGGCAATGGCTATATCAACGGTGCATGGCAAAGTATTGAGTCCCATTTCTCCGTAGCCGTAATAGGCAATCGGGCGAATATAGCAACTCGGCAAACCAGTCGACACCACAGTCTCTTTGGTGGCCGCAACAAGTTCGTCAACGGAATACGGTAATTCCATTCCCATGATCTTGGCGCTTGAATGCAGTCGTTTGATGTGGTCTGTCAAACGAAAGATGGCCGGACCATCACTCGTTTCGTAGGCACGTATTCCTTCGAACACGCCAGTTCCGTAATGCAAGGTATGTGTCAGGACATGAACTTGTGCCTTGTCCCAATCGACAAGTTTGCCGTTCATCCAGATTTTCGGTGTTGGTATTAGCGTGGGCATTCCAGGCTCCTCATTAATTGTGTTGTGCGTAGGCTACTTGCCTGCGATACGTGCAGTGATGGTGTTTGCGATTTCAGTAGTTGAACCACTCGTTGGTTGTGAGCATGCGGCACGCACTTGGTCGGCTGCTGAGTGTTCACCCAAGAAGTCCAACATGAGAGCCGCCGACAAGATAGCTGCAATGGGGTTTGCTTTGCCGGTGCCAACAATGTCTGGAGCCGAACCATGGACAGGCTCAAACATCGAAGGTCCTGTGCGTGCTGGATTGAGATTGGCAGATGATGCCAGTCCGATTCCGCCGCTGACTGCCCCACCGAGGTCGGTGAGGATGTCGCCGAACAAATTGTCGGTAACGATCACGTCATAGCGATGTGGATCTTGAACGAAATAAATACACGCCGCGTCAACATGGTTATACGCAGTTGCGACCAAAGGGAACTCTGTTGCTACGGCATCGAAGGCACGTTGCCATAAATCTCCGGCAAAGGTCAGAACATTTGTTTTGTGCACGAGGGTGAGATGCTTGCGCTCTCGCGACTGCGCTAATTCAAACGCATACCTCACGCAGCGCTCAACTCCCATGCGTGTGTTCACGCTTCCTTGTGTTGCAACTTCGTGTTGCGTGCCTTTTCGTAAGACTCCGCCTTCACCAACATATGGTCCTTCTGTGTTCTCGCGAATCACTACGAAATCGTGCGGCGTGACATGCCCCGGCGCAGTACCGATAAATGGTCGTTGGTTGATATATAAATCAAGTTCGAAACGCATCTTTAATAAGAGGCCTCGCTCGATGACTCCGGGCGCAACTTCGGGCGTTCCGACCGCACCAAGCAAGATGGCGTCAAACCCACGCAATTGCTGCAGCACCTCATCGGACAAAATTTCTCCGTCACGCAAATATCGAGCACCCCCCAAGTCAAAGTCCGTTGTGCTGATGTCCACCCCAGTGGCGCGCACCACCTTGAGCGCCTGCTGCGTCACTTCTGGACCTATTCCGTCTCCGCCAATGACTGCAATACGATGTGCCATAGGTATTCCATCGTAGAACCCGCCGATAGTCTTTCCCCCTATGGTTAAACATCTGCTGTCAAAGGCCACATACCAGCGCCTCGTTGCTGAAATCACACATCTTGAGCACACCCAACTGCCCGAAGTCGCTCAAAAAATCGGCCGGGCCCGCGAAATGGGAGACCTCAAAGAAAATGGTGACTATCACGCCGCCAAAGACGAATACGGATTCCTCAACGATCGCAAGAATCTGATTCAAGGTGTCATTGACGAGTCCGAGGTTGCTCCCGCGCCAGTCGCCGGAGTCGTGAGCTGGCTGAGTTCTGTCACGGTGTTATTTGATGGCGATGATCCGTCTGATGCCGAGACATATCTGATTGGTCATATCGAAGAACGAGTCAACGGAGTCGAAGTCATGAGCCCGTCATCACCAATCGGTGGCGCATTAATGGGACAAAAATCTGGCAGCACAATAAAAGTAACGCTCGAAAATGGTGCCACAGTGGCTGTTGAAATCATCAGCATTCAATAGCACAACATGTCACTCCTCGACGACGAACCCTCGATCCCCAACTTGCCGCCTGGGCAGCACATTAATTTGCCTGGTCGAGGCACAACATATATTCGCCAGTTGGACGGCCCTGCCGGTGCACCGACACTCATGTTGCTTCACGGATGGACCGCCACAGCAGACCTGAATTGGTTCACGTGTTACAACGAACTCGCTAAACATTTTCGCGTAGTGGCTATTGATCATCGCGGTCATGGTCGCGGAATCAGATCAACGCAACCTTTCCGGTTATCAGATTGCGCAGACGATGTCGCAGCATTGGCTGATCAACTCGATATCGCGACATTTATTCCTGTTGGATATTCCATGGGCGGAGCAATCGCTCAACTGATGTGGAAGCGCCACGAATCTCGGGTACGCGCTTTGGTGCTGTGCTCAACATCTGGATATTTTGCAGAGTCTCGAGAAGAACGCATCGGTTTCTTGGGTCTGCAGGGTCTTGGTGCATTGGCAAGACTCACTCCAAAGGCTGCCCTTGATTGGATTAGCGAGGAGTTGTATGTGCAACGCAAAACTGCAACCTGGGACCCATGGGCGATGCAACAAGCAGCAAATCACGATTGGCAACAAGTTCTTGAAGCAGGTGCGGCACTTGGCAACTACGATGCTCGCGAATGGCTCGGCAACATTGATGTGCCAACATCTGTAGTTATCACGGGACAAGATCATGTTGTTGCCACAAGTCGACAAGAAGAACTCGTCGTTAGCATTAATGGTGCAACCAAGCGCCGACTTGAGGCTGATCATGATGCCGTCTATACACGCTCAGCAGAATTTGTACCGCTGCTTGTTGCCGCCTGCCTTGAAGTTAGCGACGCGAACAACCCACGCACATCGACTCCGCTCTCGTGAAACTCGCCATCCGATCTCGTACCCGACTGCGCCGAAACGCACGATTAGCAGCGCTTGGTACCCGCGTCGGTCTTGGTCATGCCAGCACCGCCGCACGCAAAATATTTGCCGGCGCCAAGCGGCGTGAAGAACTCTCGCGAGCTCGCGAGTTACAGACTGCCGAACAAATTGCCGATGAATTAGGCAACATGAAGGGCGCTCTCATGAAGCTCGGACAGATGGCAAGTTACCTAGACGAGGGATTGCCTGAACCATTTCGCTTGGCATTGGCACAATTACAAACAAACGCACCACCGATGGCTCACGAACTTGTTGAAGCAGTCATTTTGCAAGATCTTGGTGCACCAATTAGTGACATCTTCGTTGAGTTTGATCGCGACCCAATTGCTGCTGCATCTATCGGACAAGTGCACCGTGCTTTAGTGAAGCGATCAGATGGCACATTGCAAGCCGTCGCAGTCAAGGTGCAATACCCGGGTGTTGCCCAAGCAATCGCTGCTGATCTGCGAACCGCTGACTTACTTGGAACGTTATTGGCTTTCGGATTCAAGAGTCTTAATCCCCAAGAAATGGTCGAGGAAATCAAAGAACGACTCACAGAAGAACTCGACTACGAACAAGAAGCCCGTCATCAAACGCTGTTCCATGAGTTTTACCTCGGTCATCCTTTTATTCACATACCAGCAGTCATTCCGCATCTTTCTTCATCTCATGTGCTGACATCTGAATTAGTAGAGGGCGCTACGTGGGCTGAAATGCTGACATGGGACCAACACGAACGCAATCAGGTCGGTGAAGCAATTTTCCGATTTGTGTTTCGCAGCCTCTATCGATTCCGCGCCTTTAACGGCGACCCACATCCAGGCAACTATCTCTTTCATCGCGATGGCAAAGTCACGTTTTTAGACTTTGGCCTCGTCAAGCATTTTACAATCCCAGAGATGGATGCTTTTCAAGGCATGGTCAAGGCCGCAGCAATTGATAATGACGTGGCCGAGTTTCGACGCATCATTGAAGAAGCCGGAATGCTGAGCCCTGATGCACCTGTTACAACTGAAGATGCCGGAGAATACTTTTCTCATTTCTATGCACCAGTACGTGAGTCACGAGTGATGACATGGTCGGGAGAATATGCGTCGTCTATCGTGCGACACACTTTTGATCGCACGTCGCCGATTGCGCAGTACTCCACTGTTCCTCGTGCTTTTGTTTTTATTCAGCGCATCAACTTGGGCTTGTATGCCTTGCTCGGCCAACTTGGCGCAGTCGGTAATTACCGCTTAATGGCAGAAGAACTTTGGCCAATGACAAACTCTGCAGCATCTACCCCAATGGGCGAACAAGAAGAAAAATGGCTGCAGGCGCGGGCTGGCGGCTGACTACAGCACAGTCTCGAGATCGAGGCCAAGATCAAGAATCGGCGCAGAATGCGTAAGTGCGCCAACAGAAATAAAATCAACACCAGTTTGAGCGACTTCTTTAGCACGATCAATTGATAACCCGCCACTTGCTTCGAGCACGACTGGTGCTCCGGTGCGTGCGGTGTGCTCTTTTGCCATTTTAACTGCCTGCACCATTATTGCTGTCGACATATTGTCGAGCAGGACTAAGTTTGCACCAGCCAGCATTGCTTGCGTTAACTGCTCAAGTGTGTCAACTTCTATTTCAAGGGTAATTGCTGGAGCATGTTGTCGTACTAGCTGAAATGCCTCAGCGACTCCGCCTGCTGCAGCGATGTGATTGTCTTTGACCAAAGCAGCATCGCTCAGAGCCATTCGATGATTCTGGCCACCTCCACATCGCACTGCATATTTTTCTAAAGCGCGCAACCCAGGGGTTGTCTTGCGTGTGTCTCGAATGATGGCGTTCGTTCCGCGCACAGCATCCGCCCACTGAGCAGTCATTGTTGCGATGCCTGACATATGACACATTAGGTTTAATGCAGTTCGCTCTGCAGTAAGCAATAACTGCGTCGGTGCTTCGACTCGTGCCACTATGTCTCCATTTTGCACACGCTGTCCGTCGGTTGCCAATTTTGTGAACTCACTTGCGAGTGGGCCACACACAACCTCTATCACGCCAGATGCAACATCAAGGCCAGCGAGACATCCGTGCGCGCGCGTACCAAAAGTAGCAATGCTGCGTTGTGTGATTGGCACTGTTGACGTGCTTGTGATGTCGACACCACCAGCAAGGTCTTCTAGAACGGCTCGCTGCACGATGTCAAGCACATACGACGCATCTAGCCCTGCACTCTGTAAGCGTTCTGAGAGGTGGTCTGAAAAAGAATAAAGTTTCATTGCGCAACAATTGTCCCGTCAGCGTCAACGACAAGTAGATGACGTTGCCACTCGGGCAATGCTTCTGTGAAATCAGTACGACGGTGACAACCCCTGCTCTCTGTGCGAGCAGTTGCAGCAGCAACTACGGCCACGGCCACGGTAAGCAAATTGGTTGCTTCGAGAGATCGTCGTGTTGCAATCACATCAGACCCCACTTTGTCCTGCAATCGCTCCAGCGTGTTGCGCGCTGATAACAGACCGTTGGGACTGCGTAACACACCAACATGTTTTGACATTGTGCTGCGCAACTCGGCTCGCCACTCTGCTGGCAAGAGCCCGCTTGTACGTTCATCAAGACCCGGAGCAACTGTGATCGGAAGAGACCAACTGAGAGCACGCCCAACTCGAGTTCCGGCGACGATGCCTTCTGTCAGACTGTTTGATGCCAATCGATTTGCCCCGTGCACACCTGTGCATGCGGCTTCTCCGACAGCAAATAATCCTTTGAGCGACGTGACGCCGTCAAGATCAGCCCGAATTCCGCCGCAGGCGTAGTGCGCAGCAGGAGCAACAGGAATGAGGTCGTGCACTGGGTTTATTCCAGCAGCCAGACACGCTCCGGTAATCGAAGGAAAACGCGTGGCGAATCGTTCTCCGATTGAACGCGCGTCTAAGAACACATGGTCATCTACGCCGGCAGGTGACTCTGACATGCGCTTGCTGATTGCAGCAGCAACGATGTCACGAGGTGCAAGATCTTCTTGAGGATGCACACCTTTCATAATGCGCTCGCCGGCAGCATCAACTAAGACAGCACCCTCGCCACGAACGGCTTCACTGATGAGTGCTTGTTGTCCAGTTGCATCGGCACTGGTCCATAACACGGTTGGATGAAACTGGATGAACTCAATGTCGGCAATTTCAACACCGGCACGTAATGCAAGAGCAAGTCCGTCTCCGGTCACTGCCGATGGATTCGATGTCGATGCGTACACTTGACCAAAGCCGCCAGTTGCGACCACGACTGCTCGCGCCGTAACGTCACCAACACTCTCAACATCGCCGTTCTCATCTAAAAGAGCAACTCGCACACCTGCGACGCATCGTTGTCCCTGGTCGTTGACGCCAATGAGTAGATCGATACCAAATGCGTGCTCTACGACGCGCACTCCCGCAAGACGAACTGATTCGTCAAGAGTTTTTTGTACTTCTGCTCCGGACTGATCGCCTCCGGCATGCACAATACGGTCATGCGAGTGACCGCCCTCGCGAGTGAGTGCTATGCCTCCGTCAACACCAGGATCAAACGCTGCACCAAGACGCGACAGATACCTGATTGCCGTAGGTGCTTCTGTGACAAGCGTGCGCACTGCGGCTTCATTGCAGAGTCCAGCACCTGCGGCCAATGTGTCGCGCACATGATTTTCGATTGAATCGTTGGGATCTAATACGGCGGCCAGTCCACCTTGAGCCCACTGAGTACTGCCTGCATCAAGCGTGTCTTTTGTAATTAAAATCACATCGCGAACTGGTCGTGCGGCAAGCGCTACTGATAACCCTGCAGCACCAGACCCCAGGACCACGACATCGGTGTCGATCTCCCATGTTGGTTCTGGCACAGCCAATCGTTGCGACATGATTTATTCTCCCGTGCGAGACGGTGTGCCAATCGCAATCATGCGTTCTACTGACAGCCGCGCCTGATCAGCAATGTCCTGGGGCACATCAACGACGTCGTTTCCGTGCACGAGTGTATGTTCGAGTTTTTCGGGGGTAATCATCTTCATGTATTTGCAAATTGCTGCCGGGTTTACGGGCTGAAAAATAGTGAGAGCATTTGCTTTGCGCAACTGATGCAGCATTCCGGTCTCGGTGGCAACAAGCACTTTTCGTGCCGTTGTTTTTTGAGCGGCGTCTATCATTCCCGAAGTAGACAAAATCTTTGTGCGTTCTGCTGGCACAACACCAGAAGACGCCAAATACATTGCACTCGTAGCGCAGCCACACTCTGGATGAATAAATAGTTCTGCATCTGGTTCAGTGCCTACTAATTCTTTGAGTTCTGCGCCGTTAATGCCGGCGTGTACATGGCACTCACCCATCCAGATGTGCATGTTCTCACGCTGAGTCAAGCGTTGCACATGGGCTCCCAAGAACTGGTCGGGACAAAACAGAATCTCCTTGTCAATCGGAATTGATGCAACGACATCTACAGCGTTAGAACTCGTGCAGCAAATATCCGTCTCGGCTTTTACTGCAGCAGTTGTATTGACATAACTCACCACAACGGCTCCAGGATGTTGCGCTTTCCAGTCGCGCAATTGATCTGCCGTGATTGCGTCGGCGAGTGAACACCCAGCCCGTTCGTCAGGAATCAAGACGGTCTTGTCATACGACAAAATCTTGGCGGTCTCCGCCATGAAGTGAACTCCGCAAAACACGATGGTGCTTTGTTTGGCGGAGGCTGCGATTCGTGACAACGCAAGTGAGTCGCCCACGTGGTGGGCGACATCTTGTATTTCGGGAACTTGATAATTGTGCGCAAGTATCACTGCGTCACGTTGATCAGCAAGCGCTCGAATTTTCTTGGCCCATGTGCCGTCCGTGTGGTCTGCCACACCTTCAGGCTAAAGGCTGGCTAACGACTTTCAATGACCGCTGGACCCTGTGCCCAATAACCAGTGATGGCATCGGCGAGTGATCCCGTTGCTGCCCCAGCATCTGTGATGATCTCGTCTGGCTCATCGGCAAAGCGCACGACTGATGCGACGCCTTGATCGGAGACCACCACAGTGAGGCGAACGCGACGGCGTTTGGCATGTTGGCTTGGCGCACCTTCTACCTCACCATTTTCACCTAGCGGCGCTGCCCATCCGGTGGTGACTACTGCAACAGCATCAAACATACGCCCGAGCGCACTTGATGGTGCTTCAAGTAATTCATATACGTCGGGGTGCTCTGCCAAAAAAGAGAGCCGAAATGCTGCATCGGCATCGCTCTCGAAACATTTTGAGTCAACCACCGTTACTCCATGCAGATGGGCTCCTGGCAACTCAAACGTGTCGAGTGTTATGTGTAGTCGCTGTTCGACAAATGTCGCAAGTGAGACAGTATCTGGAAGTTGTGGGCATGGTTCTGGAAGGTCTAAGTTCATGCAGACAAAGTGTGCGATGTTGCATACTTCGTGGAAAAAGATCTCATCGTTGTACTCTGATGGGAGCAAAATACTGCGAGTAACACCTCTGGGGGCACATGAGCACGCAACGTCCGACAACTCGACCACTAACACCCAACGATGTCACCGCATCGTGGCTCTCGGCAGCACTGCAATCAAGTGGCGTGCTAGCGGCTGATACAGATGTCGTCTCGGTGCGCAACGAATCTCTTGGCGGTGGCACTGGGGTGTTCGGAGTTCTTGCGCGCCTCGTGGTGCAATACAGCAAGCCGACATCTGCGCCTACCCAGATGGTTCTCAAATTACCCACGACTGCACCAGAGAACAAAGCGGTTGCACTTGCGCTTGGTATTTACGTTCGCGAAACAAATTTCTTTAGCGAACTTGCGGCACGCACTCCCACTGCTTCG
>JAEMRC010000079.1:7788-9224 GCA_016463545.1 Ilumatobacteraceae bacterium | reverse complement strand
ATGAGTTTTAGAATTGCATTGATTTAATTTCGCAGAACTCTTCTAGACCAAAGACTCCTGCTTCACGTCCGACTCCGCTTTGCTTGTATCCACCAAATGGCGCTTGGATATTAAATGAGCCACCGTTCACTTCTACTTGACCAGCCTGAAGTCGACGACCAACTGCCTTGGCGTGTTCAAGGTCTGCACCCCATACTCCTGCTGCTAGTCCGTAGACCGTGTCGTTAGCAATTCGAATAGCGTCTTCTTCGGTGTCATACGGCATGATCGACAACACTGGTCCAAAGATTTCTTCTCGGGCGATTGTCATCTCAGGAGTCACACCTGAAAAAACTGTTGGCTGAACATAGAAACCAACATCAAGGCCTGCTGGTGCATCAGTGCCACCAATCACGAGTGTGGCGCCTTCGTCGATACCGGTTTGAATGAACCCGCGAACACGGTCGCGCTGAACAGCCGATACAAGTGGTCCGAGCCGATTAGCGGCATCAAACGGATCACCTGTTGAATGTTTTGCAGCGGCAGCGGCAGCAATTTGTTCTGCCTCAGCCAAGCGTGCACGTGGAACCAGCATTCGTGTCAATGCGCTACATGTTTGGCCAGAGTTTGAGAAGCATTTGCCAACGCCTGCGCCGACCGCTTTTGCAAAGCCGGCCTCATCGAGGTCATCAAGAATCAGATTGGGGCTTTTGCCGCCAAGTTCGAGTGAGACCTTCTTGACGTTTTCTGCCGCAACAACGGCGACTCGTTTTCCGGCGCGAGTTGAGCCGGTGAAACTCACCATGTCAACGCCGGGATGCGCAGCAATCGCTTCACCAACAACCGGACCAACGCCTGTGACCAAGTTAAAGACGCCAGCTGGTAATCCGATGTCATGAATGATCTCAGCCAAGATGAATGCGTTAATCGGCGCAACTTCTGATGGCTTGACAACAACGGTGTTTCCGGCGGCCAACGCAGGTGCAACTTTGAGAGCAATTTGATGCAATGGATAGTTCCATGGGGTGATGCAGCCAACGACACCGAGTGGTTCACGAACAACAGTTGAGTTTCCGATTTGTTGTTCGAATTCGTAGGTGGACAAGAGGCCTGCTGTAATTGCAAAGTTTCCCTTGGGGAGTCCTACTTGGATCATTGTCGATAAGGCCACCGGCATACCGACTTCGCGGGCGATGGCTTCGGCGATTTCTTGTGTGCGAGCCTCAAGTCCTGCGTGAATTTTCATCAACCACTCGGCGCGAACTTCTTTGGGCAAACTACTCCAGCCCGCAAAAGCGGCACGTGCGGCAGCGACTGCTTTATCGACGTCCCCTGTTGTGCCGTCTGGGATAGTTGCAATGATTTCTTCTGTGGCGGAGTTCGTTACTTCTAGAACGCCTTTGCCCTCGGATGAAACCCACGCACCGTTGATATATACCTTGTCATATGTGATCATG
>JAEMRC010000079.1:0-7688 GCA_016463545.1 Ilumatobacteraceae bacterium | reverse complement strand
CGAAGAAGTTCGCCAAGCATGATGCCTGCGGCATCATTGCCAACGCATCCAATAAATGCTGTTCGTGCTCCCATTCGAGCGCACGCGATGGCCTGATTGAGACCTTTCCCTCCGGCGTGTTCAGAGTAAGTAGTGGCCATCAATGTTTCCCCAGGAATCGGGAGATGTGCTGCTGTAGCGACGAGATCAATGTTGGCGCTACCTACTACTACGACATCAAACATTGGCTCGTTTCCCACATCAGCACTCTGACACACAAAGAGTAAGGTCAACAACATGACGCCTCGCGTGAAGATGATTATTGATTGCGACCCCGGACACGACGATGCGATGGCTCTTGTTGTTGCTGCACGGCACGCAGACCTTGTCGCCGTCACCACAGTTGCAGGTAACGCACCGATCACGGCGACAACTCGAAATGCTCGCATCATGCTCGACATGCTCGGAATAGATGTTCCCTTGCACCAAGGTGCGCATCAGCCACTCGTCGCACCTGCGCGTCATGCGCCAGACGTGCACGGAAGCAGCGGACTCGATGGCGCAGATTTGCCGGAGCCATCGCGGCCAGCAGACAGCGAACATGCCGTAGATTTTATAATCGAAACATGCCGCGCAACCGAGGGCGTGTGGCTTGTGCCGATCGGTCCACTGACAAACATCGCACATGTATTGCAAGTGGCACCAGACATTGGTCAACGAATTGCCGGAATCTCACTGATGGGTGGCGGAACCTTCGGAAACGTCACTCCTACGGCAGAGTTCAATATTTGGGCAGATCCAGAGGCAGCGCAGATTGTGTTTTCGTACGGTGGCAAATTGGTGATGAGCGGACTTGACGTCACTCATGAATTACAGGCAACTCCAGAACGAATCGCAAAAATTCGAAGTCATCAAGGTCAATTGGCAACTGTATTAGCAGACCTACTTGTGTTTTTCTCCGATGGATACATGCGGTTTCATCTCAATATGGAGGGTGGTGCTGTTCATGATCCGTGTGCGGTGATGGCGTTGACACATCCCGAGCTATTTATTATTACGCCTGAGCGAGTCAAGATTGAGACTGCCGGAGACCGAACTCGAGGGATGACCGTCATTGATCGTCGTGGTCACCGCAAGCCTGCACCTTCTAACTGTGATGTTGTATGGAACGTAGACGACGAGGCTGCTTTTGATGTATTGATTGAAGCGATTGGTTATTTTTCCAAGTAGCAGAAGATGTAACACTGTTGGTTAGGATTAATTTCATGACAACAGCGCAGATAACAAAAGACTCAATTGATCTTGGAATCGTGGTGAGCGATGTCGAAAAGTCTCTGGCCTTTTATCGAGATCTCCTGGGATTTGAATTCAAGGGCGAGATGCAGATGCCAGGGGGCGGAACCATGAATCGTTTGCTCTGCGGAACAACGCTCATCAAGCTTGTCAGTGCTCCAGCGACGCCTGTCACAGCAACGGGTGGCGGTATCACTGGTGCCTGCGGATATCGATATTTCACAATTACTGTGAGCAATCTTGTCGAAATCACTGAAGCCGTTGCTGCTGCTGGCTACAAGGTGACCGTATCGCCCCGAGAACTTCGGCCCGGCATCAGCATCTCAATCGTTGAGGATCCTGACGCAAACCTCGTGGAGTTCTTGCAACTCGGCTAATACCCAGGCACGCGGACAGCCGTTGGAAGCAAATCATCCTAAATAGGCAGGTCAGATTGGGCGACGGGGCGTAGTCTTGTCTCTCATGGAGATTATGCAGTCGCGCAAACTAGCCAATGTCTTGTACGACATTCGTGGGCCAGTGCTCGACGAAGCAAAGCGCCTAGAGGCACAAGGTCAGCGAATCATCAAACTTAATATCGGCAATCCTGCACCGTTTGGGTTTGAGACGCCTCCAGAAATTTTAGTAGAAGTCGTGCGCAATCTGCCGAGCTCGCAAGGGTATTCCGACTCACAGGGAATCTTGTCTGCGCGCACAGCAATCGTGCAGCACTATCAAGAACGCGGCATTGACATCACAGATGTTGATGACGTCTGGCTCGGCAACGGAGTCAGCGAACTCATTCAAGTGGCACTCAATGCGCTACTAAACGAAGGTGATGAAGTTCTTATTCCGGCGCCTGATTATCCGTTGTGGACTGCAGCAACAAGTCTGTCTGGCGGCACACCGGTTCATTATTTGTGCGATGAATCAAATGGCTGGATGCCCGACATTGAAGACATGCGAAGCAAGATCACAGACCGCACGCGGGCAATAGTGGTGATTAATCCAAACAATCCAACGGGTGCCGTGTACACCGAAGAGATTTTGCGTGAGATTGCAGATATCGCGGCAGAACGCGGGCTCATCGTGATGGCCGACGAGATTTACGACAAGATTTTGTATGACGACGCCGTGCACACCACGTTTGCTGCGATTGCCCCAGATGTTTTCACGTTGACATTTAATGGTTTATCTAAGGCGTATCGCTTGTCTGGTTTTAGATCTGGATGGATGGTGATGACTGGTCCGCGTCATCATGCAAGTAGTTACATCGAAGGCATCAACATGCTCACCAATATGAGGTTGTGTGCCAATGTTCCGGCGCAGCACGCAATTCAAACTGCACTTGGTGGGCGCCAAAGTATTCGCGAATTGGTGTTGCCACATGGGCGTTTGCTTGAGCAACGAGATGCAGCAGTTACTGCGCTTGAAAGTATTCCCGGAGTGACATGCGTAAAACCAAAAGGTGCGCTGTATGTATTTCCGCGACTTGATCCCGAGATGTATGAGATTGCCGATGACCGACGTTTCGTCTTAGATTTTTTACGCGCTGAGCATGTACTCGTTGTACAAGGGACCGGATTTAACTGGCCCTCTACCGATCATTTGCGAATCGTCACTTTGCCATGGGCTGTTGATCTCACCGAAGCGATTGGTCGACTTGGAAATTTCTTATCGACCTACAAACCACCAGCGGTTACAGGTTCAGCGCGCGGCTGAGATGCTGTAGCAAGTCGTCGTACGATTCAAGTGCGACAAACTGTGCAAATTCTTTTTTTACATTGTCGGGTGCACGGAAAAGAAATCCGGTATCAGCCGCTGCGAGCATGGCCGTGTCGTTGTATGAGTCTCCTGCAGCCACAACTCGGTAGTTCAAATTTTTGAGAGCGTTTACTGCGTGACGTTTTTGGTCTTCCTGACGGAGTTCAAAATCAACAATGTGATCGTCTTGGATGATGAGTCGATGACAAATAAGTGTCGGCCAATTCAGGAGACTCATGAAAGGTCGTCCAAATTGTTCAAAAGTGTCCGAAAGGATGACGACTTGTGTCCGTTCACGCAAGGCATCAAGAAACTCAAGTGCGCCAGGTAGCGGTGTGAGGTCAGCAATGATTTGAGTGATTCGGCTCATCGTTAAACCGTGCTGGTTGAGTATCTCGATGCGGCCTCGCATTAAAAGGTCGTAGTTGGGTTCATCGCGCGTGGTGCGACGCAAGTCGGGGATACCAGTGCTCTCGGCTACAGCGATCCAGATTTCAGGAACCAGAACGCCTTCGAGGTCGAGAGCAACAATGCCCTGATGAGGAGTCTGCGCAACTGCCATGTCTCTATTCTCGCTGATGGTGCCCTAAAAAACAGAGTTATTAGATTTTTGTACCGAGGCTGCGCTGGAGTCCGACTGACCGTGCTTTGGGGTGGGTTGTCTAGATTATGGATTACTCCTGTGGGGAGTGTGAAAGCGAGAAAATGTATGTCGAACAGATTTGAGAACGGATTCAACGGACGTGTTGCCGTGGTGACAGGTGGCGGAACAGGGATGGGTCGAGAACTCGTGCGTCAACTCACTGCCGATGGCTGTGATGTCGCAACCTGTGATGTGATTGCAGAAAACCTTGCGGAGACAGCCGCACTTTGTAGTGCAGACGGCACCCGCGGCCAGGTATTGACTGCAATTGCTGATGTGTCTGATGAGCAACAGGTCGTGAAGTTTCGTGATGAAGTTGCATCATGGCGTCCACACGTGAACTTGCTTTTCAATAATGCTGGCATCGGTGGTGGTGGCAGCATCGTCGAAAACAGTCGCGAAGAATGGGATAAAACTTTCGGCGTTTGTTGGTTTGGCGTGTATTACAACACGCGTGCATTTTTGCCACTGTTACTGAAGTCCGATGTTGGCCATGTTGTGAACACCAGTTCTGTTAATGGTTTCTGGGCCTCACTCGGCCCCGACGTCACTCACACTGCTTACAGCACTGCAAAGTTTGCGGTGAAAGGGTTCACTGAGGCACTGATTACAGACTTCGCATTGAGTGCACCACATCTGCATGCATCAGTTGTGATGCCAGGCCACATCGGCACATCAATCGTTATTAACTCAGGAAAAATTCTTGGTCGTGATCCAAAGGAGATGTCAGAAGATCAACTTGCCGACGTGCGCGAGCGAATTGGTCGTCGCGGTCTAGACATGAGCGCCGTGAGCGACGAAGATCTTCGCGTGGGCATGCAAGCTCAGGCTGAATCGTTTCGCGATGATGCTCCCGTGTCGTCAGCGGAGGCGGCGACTGTGATTCTGGAGGCCGTCAAACGAGATGAGTGGCGAATTCTTGTTGGGGCTGATGCCGTTGCTCTTGACACAATGGTTCGAGCAGAGCCCGAGAATGCATACACGGCAGATTTTTTTACACGGCTGCGCGCCGGTGGAGTGTTTGGTTTTACAGGTTAATTCGCGTTAGCGGAGTGTTTTAAGAAACCAGTGATCCGCCATCGCAAGAAATCACTTCGCCAACCGTAAATGCCCCAGCGCGTGAACTTAGAAAAATAGCAAGACCAGCGATGTCTTCTGGTGTTCCGACACGACGTCGTGGATTAGTGCGGGCTACTGCGTCCCAGTCAGTGTTGTCAACGTCACCGCCGCCGCCAACGCCAGTGCTCAACATCCATGTCGGAAAAGGTCCGGGTGCAATTGCGTTCACAATGATTTTACGCTTGACCAAAGTGGCCGCCATTTGGCGAGTCAGCGAATGAACTGCGGCCTTGGATGGGCCGTACGAGTGTGTGCTGAAGACTGGTGTTTGGATTCCGTCAATCGAGCCAATATTTATAACGCGAGATGGATCATCAGCAGTGGCATTTTTCTCGAGCAAACCAAGAAGTCGTTGTGTCGTGAAAAAGACTCCCTTGACGTTGGTGTCAAACACTTTGTCCCAGCCTGCTTCTGGATAATCCTCAAGAGGTGCACCCCACGAAACGCCAGCGTTGTTTACCAAGATATCGAGATGGTCTTCGTACTTGCTGAGTTGGGCAACCAACTGATCGATGCCAGCGACGTCGGCGCAGTCAGCTGGAATAGAGATGCACTCAGCGTTGTATTGCTCTGATAACCGCTTGGCGGTTGCGTCGCAGGCAGCTTTTTTGCGTGAACTGATATAGACCTTGGCACCATTTGCCAAGAATCCAGCGGCAATCATTTCGCCAATGCCACGAGAGCCGCCAGTGATGAGTGCAACTTTTCCTTTAATAGAAAAAAGAGATTCGATATTCATAAGAAGTGCTTCCTTTTATATTGTGCAGTGTGAACTGCGGTGTTTTAGTTTCGTGCAAACTTGCGAAGCACGCGCCCTGGTCGTTGTCCGGTGTGGTTTCCTTGCTCGGTAACAACTGTGCCGTTGACGATGGTTGCGGCATAACCGCGTGCCTTGATGATGAAGCGACCCTTGCCGTTAGGGAAATCATTGACATAGGTCGGGTATTCGGTTTGAAGTGCTTGAGGATTGAAAATATTAATGTCAGCAAAATTGCCAACACTCAAGGTGCCACGCTCAATGAGACCCAGCACAGCGGCAGGTTTGGCAGTGAGTTGATGAACGGCCTTTTCAAGAGAAACGCGCTTGCGATCGCGGTGCCAATGCGACAAATAGTGCGTTGGTGCGTCGGCGTCACAGATCTGTCCGGCGTGTGCACCAGCATCTCCGAGCCCTGGGCACACATTTTCAAGTTGCAAAAACTCATCCATTGATTCTGTGTTGCGATTAAAGAACCAAGTGTTGTAGAGCTCTCGTCCTTCGCTTTCGATGAGTCTGTCAACGATAAGTTCGACGGGTGTTTTGCCAGCGCGTGTTGCCAACGTGGCAAGCGACACTGGGTTGACTTCGTTGTAATCGGGGAGATCTCCGAGCCCAAGTGGATGAATAAATGCAGGGTCATACCAGGTTCCCCTTTTATTGCCTTCTTCGAGTAACTCAGCTCGTCGTGTGTTGTCGCGCAAGACAGCAACGCGTTCTTCAACAGAAGGAAGTGCCATCATCTTTGTCCATGCTCCGCCCACTACTGGGGGAGTTTGAACGAGCCCAGTCAAAGTGCCACCGGGGCGCGTCATCGTGACAGTTGAGATAGGTCCGATGTTTTGGCTTGTGTCAGTGAGAAACTTGTTCCAGCGCGACACGCTTTCGAGGTCTCCGTCGCCCGCACCACCAGAGAACAACACACCAGAACCTTTTTGTGCCATCGTGCGCAGGAGGTCGAACTCGTATTTTGGTTTTGTTGTGAAGTCATTGACGGCTTGAAACAATCCACCGCCAGCACGGTTCATTCCCTCTGCAATAGCGGTGTATTCCTCAGTCATTGAATATGTTCCTGGAACACAGCGACCATCTGGCACCGTGTGCAGCAACAGACGAGACGTTGAGTATCCGACAGCACCACCAGCAACAGACTCTTGGGCAATTTCTGCCATGCGAGCAAGTTCTTCTGGAGTCGGGATTTCATCGGTGAGAGAACGTTCACCCATCACTTGATATCGCACTGCACAGTGACCTACTAATCCAACAATATTTAATGCGGGTCGCATTCTTTCGACTGAATCTAAATATTCTGGGTATGTCTCCCAGTCCCATGGCAGACCTTCAAGAATCGCTTGACGAGGGATGTCTTCGACACTCTCCATCATTTCGGCTAAATAGGCACGATCTTTTTCGATGACGGGAGCAAACGTGACTCCGCAGTTTCCCATTAATACGGTTGTGACGCCGTGCCACGAACTAGATGTCATAAACGGATCCCAGCCGATCTGTGCATCGAGGTGAGTATGCAGATCGACGAATCCAGGTGACACAGTGAGCCCGGTTGCGTCAATCTCTCGCGTGGCTGTGCTGTCAGACAAGTTTCCGATCGCAGCAATGCGATCACCCGTGATGGCGACGTCAGCTCGTATCGATGCGTTGCCTGTGCCGTCGACCACTGTGCCATTGCGAATGATGATGTCGTAGTTCATGACCCCTCCGAAAATTTGCTGCTCAATAATTATACGGCAATTCTGCAGACACTCCCGAGTTCAAGCCTGTTTTGAGACTAGCGATGCGCCAAAAGGCGCTGTAGAGATGACGCTTGAAGTTGAGCACGCTCGAAAGCCGGAATCAGATCAAGATCGTCGTCGATGATTTCGACACTGATAGGAGCGTTGGGCGGCGTGTGCTCAAAGAACTGTTTGAGATCGAATTCGCCTGCACCGAGAAGTTCGCGATTGTGGATGCAATCCTGAATGTAGTCGTCCATGCCCGGTTTCATTGTGCCGTCATCAACTTGAATATTCTTGACGAGCGAGTAATCAAGGTCTGCAAGCGATGACACACCAGCACCGCGAAATACATGCCACGTATCAACACAGAGACCAACATTTGGATGTCCACTTCGGCGAACAAAATTCTGTGCAGTTGCAA
>JAEMRC010000007.1 GCA_016463545.1 Ilumatobacteraceae bacterium | reverse complement strand
ACGATCAGACAGAGAGAACACTTGTGAGGTCATGGTGACCACTATAAAGACTCAGCGCTGACTGGTATTACGCGGCATCGAAAGAGCGTGCTCTAACTTGAACTATGTTTGCCGCGTAAATGGCGCCCGATGTACGCGACGACCACTTGTTGAGTGTCGTCGTCAAGATAGATATGAATCCTAAAGAGATGAGCCTTTTTACCTCGGCGGATATGTGCTTCAGCCAGCACGCTTCGCCCGTGCCATGTGATGGCGTAGTCCTGTTCATACTTTTGGCGGGAGTTATCAGATACGTGCGCGGCATAGTCAAGACCAACACTGCGACATGCGAGTTGAAACGAGGTGCCAGAAATCTCTTTGCTCATCCACGCTCTAGCGACTTCGTTAAGGCGGCCGAGATCTTGAAGAACTGCAATAGGCTCTGGGCCTTCAAGCTGCTCGCCGGACTCGAGAGAATTTTCGTGAAAAGTTAAGAAGGTAAAGTTTTCTTGAGCAAGGCGGAGCGCTTCTTTCATTGAAGCGACAGCTTTTATTCCTGCAGTTGTGCCCGCACTTGTCTCGAGGTCAACATTTCTTAAAATGAGTTGATCAACTTGTCCACTTTTTCTCTCGAGCTTGGTTCGTTGTTCGCCAATCATTCTGTCGGCATCAGCAATTTGGGCTTGTAAATCAACGATATTGCGTTCATATTCGTCGATAGTGGCGTTTTGTGCAGCAAAAAGTTCGGATGGAACACTCGTAAGTGCATCAGCGGTTGTGTCGTGATCGAGGTCTTCTTCAAATTCTTCAAAGTCTTCGAAATCATCTCGCGGTGGTGGCGGAACGCGTGGTGATGCCAATGCCAATGCACCAGTTTCAATAACAACACGTACTAAGCGATCACGCTCTGGCTTGAAGGAATTACTTGTCGTTTCTCTCAGCAACAGCGTGAATGGATCAGCCCTGCCGGCCCAGTAGACGCGTATGGTTCCGGGTCCAAGAATAGTGTCACCAGTGAGTTCGTTGAATCCTCTGAGAGCTTCTGGGGTGTTGAGAATCACGATGTGAGCCAAACCTGAAAGTGGTCCAGCACCATCTCGAAAAAGCGGAGCCGAGGCACGTTCGTAATCTGTAACTTCTACAAGTACGGGGAGGCGTCGACTCGGGGCATCGACGAATGCACCGAAGGTGTTTCCTTGCAGTGATGTTGTGGCGATTGACGATCGAACAGTGAGCTGATGATTGGCATCGTAGACCGTGACTTCTTGAAGCACGCGAGCGACGAGTTGCACAATGAGTGCCTGCGGAAGATCAGTTGATCGTGACGGGGCAATTCGATTGCTTGTAGGGATGAGGACACTTCGAAGATCAAAGGTGAGCGAACCATTGATGTACACAATGGTGACAGTGAATGATCTTGTATGACTACCACCAGGGGGACTCTCGTCGATTGACAATCGGAACACGGGATCGTCTGTTCCTTCGCGTGTGCGCACAAATGTTCCGGCAGGTCTTTTGTCGCTCGGAAAATTATCAAGTAACCAATCAGAGACAATATCGATGACTGTGATTCGTTGTTGTTGAGAACACGGCTCTGTTGTAAATGAAACAGCGTAAGTCGTTCTCATCTCGGAGTCCCGGAAGTAATACGGGGTCTAGCGAAATGGCTCGAGGGCCTCATGGATTGACCCCAAGGCAGAAGTAACGGCAGCAGCATCATCTGGTGCGAGTGTAAGCAATCGATCGAAGGCTGCAGACTCAATAGAGATTGATGGGCTTAATTGGTAGCGATCAATGCTGTCAAGACTGGGCTCATGGGTGTCGAGTTTGGCATGGCAACCCACTTCTCGGTCAATCCACACCTGGGCCGCAGTTCCTAAAGCGTGCGCTGTCCAGCCAGTCTGCAGACTGAATTGCCAAGGGTGTCCGGGCAGAGTATTGGCATCTAGTTCCAGGAGATCAGGTGTCTGATTGACGGGCACCTGCATTCGCACAATGGGACCGGAGTGGTCAGCATGTCGCACATCAATGATGACTGTGTCTTGAGCGACGGACAAAACCATCGGATCGTCATGCAAAATTGTTGTCTCGCAGAATTGTTCTGGAGTCACAACTTCCCAGACCCATGGCCGACCCTTGGTATCAATTGCTGGAACATGCATTCCGACCCATGCGATGTCGAGTCCACGCAATGAGACGGGTTGCCATGAAAGAAGATCAATCTGCTCAGGAAGTGTGGTGAGGGATTTCTTAACGTCGCTGACAATGGTGTCCCACACCGCTCCGTTGAAAGCCATTCCCACCCACACGATGATGCCAAGTTCGTTGCCACGGATGGTGGATACCCGATGCACGAGAAATAAAACGGAGTATTTCCCAGAGTTTGCTGTGGCGTGACACACTACTGATATGCCACAACTTATGCATGGTGATCATCGCATCTACTACGAAGTTCATGGTGACGGGCCACGGATGTTGTTGTTCAATGGTTCAGGCGCAACTGTGGATAAATCGGCGCTACTGATTGGCGTTTTTGCAAAACACTTCACTGTTGTTGTGCACGATCAACGAGGACTCGGGCGCTCTGGTGTTCCGGTTGGGCCGTACACGATGGCCGAGTATGCGTTAGATGGCGCGAGAGTGCTTGATGAGTTGGGCTGGGATTCTTGCTTGGTGGTTGGTATTAGTTTTGGGGGCATGGTGGCGCAAGAGTTTGCTGTGACATGGCCCGAACGAGTGCAAAAGTTAGCGCTGCTGTGCACATCGCCAGGTGGTCGATTGGGGGCTTCGTATCCGTTGCATGAGTTGGCAGAATTATCGCCACCAGATCGCGCCACTATCTATTTGCCATTGCTTGATACCCGATTCACCTCAGATTGGCTGCAACAACATCCAGCCGATGCGGCACTTGTGGCAGACATCGCCAGTCGCAGAAGTGATTCACTTTCGCAAGAGCAAATCCGTGGGGAGCGCGAGCAGCTTCGGGCGCGATCAGAGCATGATGTTGGTGAGCGACTAGCAGGTGTGACTGCCCCAACATTTGTGGCGGCCGGGAGATTTGACGGAATCGCACCACTTGTAAACAGCGAAGCGATTGCGTCATTGGTTCCGAATGCAACTTTGCATGTTTACGAAGGTGGTCATATGTTTATGGTGCAAGACAGGACTGCAATGCCAGATATTTTTTCTTTTCTTTCTCAAGACACCGCGGAGGTAGCCCCATGATGAATGTGTTGTTCATCACGCTTGATCAGTTTCGGGGGGACTCACTGTCGTGCGCGGGTCATCCGATTGTGCAAACTCCACATTTAGACGCACTTGCATCACAAGGTGTGCGATTGGGTGCTCACTACAGCCAGGCTGCACCATGCAGTCCAGGGCGAGCCTCGCTCTATACCGGCATGTATCAGATGAATCATCGTGTCGTCGCTAATGGCACACCGCTTGATGACCGTTTTGACAACATCGCGCGCATTGCCGGAAGGGCAGGTTATGAACCTGTACTTTTTGGATATACCGATCAAGCAATCGACCCGCGACTTGTCGAGGATCGCAATGATCCGCGATTGCAAAGTTACGAAGGCGTGTTAGCCGGCTTTGATTGCAAATTAAATTTGATAGCAGGACATGAGCCATGGATTGCATGGCTACGTGACAATGGATACGACGTGAGTGATGATGATATTGCTGTGTTGTTAAGTGAGTCTGAGCGACCAGCAGAGTTCAGTGCTTCAACATTTTTAACAAATCATTTGTTGGAGTGGCTCGATCAACAAGACGGTCCGTGGTTTGCACACGCAAGTTATTTGCGACCACATAGTCCGTATGCCGCTGCGGGTGAGTTTGCGACGATGTATGCACCCGAGGATGTGCCGATGCCGATTAGTGCTGCCCCAGATCGTCATCCGTTTCATGACGTGCTATTGACTTTGGCGTCAACTGCAGCACCAAACGATGAGGCTGGCATACGGCATATGCGTGCGCAATATTATGGAATGATTTCTGAAGTTGATGCGCAGTTAGGTCGCGTATGGCAGGCCTTGAAGCAACGTGGGATGTGGGAAAACACGTTAATCATTGTGACTGCAGATCACGGCGAACAGTTGGGTGATCATGGCCTGAAAGAAAAAGTCGGATACTGGGAATCGAGTTACCACATTGTTGGAATTGTGCGAGATCCGTTGAGTCCAGAAGGCCACGGAACAGTGGTGAGTGAGTTCACCGAAAATATTGACATTGTTCCGACCGTATGTGATGCCATAGGGGTGGAAATTCCTTTGCAATGTGACGGACTCCCGTTGACGCCATTTTTAAAGGCAGAGAAACCGCGTTGGTGGCGCGATGCTGCATCATGGGAGTTTGACTGGCGTGGTTCTTTGATTCCGATGGGCGAGTTTGCATGGCCGTGGGACAGGCGTTTAGAGAAATCTAATTTGGTTGTGCGGCGTTCGCAAGATGTTGCCTATGTGCAATTTGGTGACGGATCATGGCTGTGTTTTGATCTTGCAACAGACCCGACATGGAGAACAGCGATGCAAGACAACTCCGTTGTGTTGCGCAATACACAGGCGATGCTGCAATGGCGCATGCAGCATGCTGACAGAACAATGACCGGTGTTCTCGTCGATGGCGGACTGACCGGTCGCCTTCCTCCGGGAGTATTGTAAAGGTCATTACCCGGGGGGAATTCAATGACAACTGAATACGCAAAGGCGCTGAAAAAAGTGCGTGACGGGTCTGATCATCATGAACAGGCACGTGTACTGATTGCCCAGATGACGCAAGAAGAACGGTTGCATTGTCTTGATGGCGGCTCACCATTTTGGGAGGGCATCAAAGATATGTCAAAGGGCGGCTATCACCAAAGGACATTTCCGGCATGCAGGATCCCGCGGTTAGGAATCCCCGGATTTCATTTTAGTGATGGCCCTCGTGGTGTAGTGATTGGACCAGCAACTGCGTTTCCGGTTTCGATGGCGCGCGGCGCAAGTTTTGATATTGATCTTGAAGAACGAATCGGTGATGTGATCGGACAAGAATTACGTGCCGTCGGCGCCACGTTATACGGAGGTGTTTGCGTCAACCTTCTTCGGCACCCAGCATGGGGAAGAGCACAAGAGACATATGGCGAAGACCCTCACCATGTAGGCGAGATGGGTGCTGCGCTCACACGTGGCGCACAACGACATGTGATGGCCACGGTCAAACATTTTGCACTTAACAGTATGGAAAACGCTCGTTTTCGCGTTGATGTAACAGTTGATGAACGAACATTGCACGAAGTCTATTTGCCGCACTTTAAGCGCATCATTGACGAAGGCGTGGCGTGCGTAATGAGTGCATACAACTCTGTTAATGGCGATTTTTGCGGGGACAACGAAGCGTTGTTGACAGACATCTTGCGAGACGAATGGGACTTTGATGGATTTGTTGTTTCGGACTGGATCTTTGGACTGCGCGATGGTGTGAAATCGGTGCGAGCAGGCCTTGACGTTGAGATGCCGTATCGAATGATGCGACATGCTCCGATAGTGGAGGCAGTTGCGTCTGGAGAACTGTCAATGGATGTTGTTGATCGCGCCGTAGAACATACATTGTCAACGATGTTGCGATTTGGAGTTGGTGAGATGCCAACCCAACCCGCAGATGTACTGGCGCAACCTTCCCACCGGGCATTAGCCCGTGAGGTGGCTCAGAAATCAATGGTGTTGCTACGCAATGAATTAGTTGATGGTGTCGCCGTTCTCCCTCTGCAGCGAGCATCGCTCACTCGTGTGGCCGTCATCGGTGAACTAGCGCGCAAGAGAAATCTTGGTGATGGAGGTTCAAGTGACGTGATGGCACCTGAAGTTGTGAGCGCACTCGCCGGGATTCAAAATGCACTTGCTGGTGTTGATGTGTCGTACGACGACGCGGCCGATATGCACCAAGCGGTAGCGCAAGCGGCAGCGAGCGAGATTGCCATTGTTATTGTTGGCTATACCAAAGCAGACGAAGGTGAATTTATTGGTACGAGTAGTGACACCACTCACTTGGCATCACATATTCCCAAAACTGACGATCCAGTGCTTGTTGAAGAATTCACCGTGTTTAAGGCCCAACAAGAGTGGGCTCTTCCATCGGTGATGAAAGATATTGAGCGAGATGTCAATTTTGCAGTTGGTGGTGATCGCGCGTCATTGCGACTTGCACCTAAAGATGTCGAACTAATTCGGGCTATTGCCAAGGTTCAGCCGCGAACAATTGTTGTGCTTGTCTGTGGGTCTGCTGTGCTGATTGATGAATGGCATGATGACGTTGCTGCTGTTGTGGTGTCGTGGTACTGCGGTATGCAGGGTGGACACGCCTTGGCAGACATCTTGACCGGTGCTATTAATCCGAGTGCATGTTTGCCGTTTGTGATTCCAGAACAAGAAGATGATCTTGTATTTTTTGATCGCGATGCTAGAGAGATCACGTATGAGTACTTTCATGGGCAATGGCTACTTGATAAAAATAATCGTCGGGCAACGTATCCATTTGGATTTGGACTGTCGTATACAAGTTTTTCTTACTCGAATGCCGATCTCAAGGCAGACGGCGATGCGATAGCGGTAACAGTTGATGTCACCAATACCGGTGCTGTGAGTGGAGCCACCGTGGTGCAGATATATGCAGGTCTATCAGGCTCAAAGATTGAGAGACCACGCCGTCGCTTAGTGGGGTTTGGACGAGTTGATCTGACCGCCGGACAGACGCAAACGGTTGTGGTGCAAGTGCCGCTGCGCAGTTTGGCTATCCGTGATGTGAACTCGCATGATTGGCTACTTGAAAGCGGGAGTTGGAACATAGAAATTGCCCAGTTTTCGGGTGATCCTCAAGCACTCCCGCAGTCAGTCGTTGTCACCGAGCAGAGATACCAATCATAAGGAAAAGGTTGTCATAGTCTCTAGTAATGAGCACAGACAAGAGTTCTGGTGAGATGTTGCACAATGGTTGTGCAGCGTGCGCAATTATTGACAAGCTTGACGGAAAAATTGATGGGAAACTATCGAATCTCGCCCACTGGAAAATAGTTCCTGAGCATAAGAGATGGCAATCCACCCGTAAGGCAGAAGATAAAGCTGCAGACAAAATAACAAGTTTTGCGGGCTCACTGAACTTTGTGTATATCCACGTGGTGTGGTTTGCAATCTGGGTGTCTCTTAATGTGGGAGCAGTCGGTGCATCATTAAAGTTTGACAAGTATCCGTTTGGTCTGCTGACGATGCTTGTCAGTCTTGAAGCAATCTTTCTCTCAACTTTTGTAATGGTGAGTCAGAATCGACAGGCAGCGCGCACAGACTCGCGCTCTAGGGCGGACTTTGAAGCAAATATTCAGTCGCTGATCTGGTCTGTGCATATAGGACAGCAGGTCGGGCTTGACATCGAGCATGTGGAGACACTCTGCGCTCTGGCAATTGATGAGTCGCGCAATGAACCAGGGTCAGCAACGTAGGACACTCGCTAGTAGATCTGTCGTGAACTTGCTTGCCACGGAGACATCTCAAGACCAGTTCCTGACATGAGATGAAAAAGCAAGGACGAATATTCAACGCCAATGTATTTGCGTGTCAGTCGAATTAATTCATCTCGAAATAACACGCCATGCTGATCGAGGCCAACAATGAGATGAGCAATCTCATGTAAAATAGTTGGTACCGAGGAGCGTGCACGGTGTAGACAGACCGAGTGTTCTTGAATATTGGCAACTGCAACATTTGGGCTTCGAGATGGCGTGATATTCACTGTGGGTGTTTCGATGTTTTCGTTCATGCAGATTGAATTGATGAACTCATCAGTTTCGCAACGAGCTATCTTGCGTACGCCGAGCACAGTTTCTGTTACGGCTTCGCAGGAATAGACCAGAGCTTGCTCAGGGGAACAGCCGCCAAAGTTGTCAACATTATTGCGGACATCTTGAATGTATTGCTCAATCTCGGTCATCCGATCTCACCTCGAATACCAGTGTCAAATGATCGTCCGGGGGATCCAAATCCTCGTCCGGCACGTTGTCCAGAGGAATATGCCTTTCCTTTGCCTGCAGAGTGATATCGCGTGACAAGACGTGGCACTTGTGCTCGCATCTCATTGTTAGCGCGGGTCATGCGATCCGCTAGCACGAGACCAGCACCAGCAGTCTCAGAGATGAACTCTGTGCGCATTGTCGCGAGTGCATCTTCAACACCAACACGAAAACCTTTCCACCATGAGATGCGCCATGAGCGATCACCCCGCGGTAATAGTCGCGTCCCCAAGATGTCGGCTGCGGCAAAAAGCGTGCGTGCCGCAAAGATGTCTGCTTCGCGTCCATACAAGACGAGAATGCATGTATCTATTTCATCCTCGCTGCGGTAACCCGTGCAGGAGTGTTTGAGTGCAATTGCATACAGAAGGCCCTGTCGCTGCACCCGGTATTTGCCGAACACTCGAACTTCTTGTACGACAACTGAGTTATCTTGCTGTGAAGGTTCACTGTCGAAGTCGTGCTCAGTAAAACCATATTTCTGCATCAACTTTGATGCCAACGCTAATGCTGTTTCGGCTTCTGGCTGGGGGGTGGTGATGTGATTAGCGCGTGCAAGAAGAGCACGAATGGTGTCTCCGCGATTTGTCATGCGTGCCGGCTAATCACTTTATGGCCGAAAGACAGCCGGTCGCTTTTCGAGAAATGCGGCGACTGCCTCTTTGTGCTCGTCTGACTCCCAGCATTTAGTGAGCAGTCTGGTTTCTCTTCGTTGCACTTCAGTAAGATCTGATTCAACAAGGTTTTCTGTCAGCAGAGACTTAATCATCGACAGTTGTAGATCTGGATTTGCGGCATAACTATTGGCGACATCAAGTGCGTGTTCGAGTATTTTTCCGGGCTCACACAATTGATCGACAAGTCCGATAGCAAATGCTTGTTCACCGGTAATCACTCGACCAGAGAGGACTAGATCTGACGCTCGACCAAGCCCGACGCGTGCTGCCAACAAACGTGTACTTGCGAGTTCTGGAACAAGGCCCATTTTAATAAAACCAGTTCCTAGTTTGGCCTGAGGTTCGGCGATGATTTGGTCCATAGGTAAAGACATTGTGAGTCCGACACCGATCGCAGGGCCGTTGATGGCAGCGATAATTGGTTTACATTGTCGAATCAATTGCACCCAATCAAGACCGCGTGGCAGACCACCCATTCCACCTGCCGTGTCGTCACCTGGATCTGTGCCGGATAGTCGTTTTTGGAACGTGTCTTGCATGTCGGCTCCAGCGCAATACCCTCTCCCTGCTCCCGTCATGATGATGGCGCCGATTGAAGGGTCGCTATTTGCAGCAGTAATCGCGTGAGCTTGTTCGGCAGACATTGTCGGGGTCCAGGCATTAAGCCGATCAGGGCGATTGAGTGTGATGATTGCGACCGCCCCGCGGGTTTCGTATGTGATTTGGGTGTATTGCATCTTCCGTCCAGCCTCTTCCTTGTTGTCGATTGCTTGTTGCCTATTGCTTTATCATAGAGATGTGCTTGTGGCAGAGTCGCATGTCTGTCATGTGTGACAATACGGTATGGCTTCTAAATCAAACTTCGAGAAACTTCTCGCCAAGCATGTTGCCTCTGGAAAACTGACGGCCGACGAAGCCAAGTCGCTAGAAATTGCGCCACGATTTGGACTTGAATCACGCGAGGTCTTGTCGTATCTCGGAGGTCTTGTTGCGTTGATTGGTTTGGCGCGAATCTTCGCTGGTCCACTCTCGCACGCTTCTGCGATAGCCGTGGCCGTAGTTTTCGGTATCTTAGGTTTGGTTATTGGCGTAGGGTCATTTAAGTTACTGAGTTCGCCAACATGGAAAAGTCGCCTTGCTGAAGTATTAGAAATTATTGCCGTCATATGCGAAGTAATCGCAGTCGGGATTGCCCTCACAGAAGTGGGTGCGGCATCTGAACTCGCCGTATTTCTGACTGCAGGCGGTGTCGCTTCGTGGGCAATGGTGCGCCGGCGGCGTGCTGTTTTTTCGTCTGCAATTTTGCTTTCACCCGCGGTACTGATCTCTTCCATTGCTCTTTGCACAGTTATTGATTTGCCTGGTACAAAAAATAGTTTGATTATTGGAGTTGCTGCAGCAGGTTTGATTGCGATCGGAACGCGACCGATCAACTTGGCAACGATTCCGCGAATTGTTGGAGCCTTCACGATTGTTGGCTGCGCTATCGGTTGGTATCAAGAATTCGATGGCATTCTCATAACACTTCTGACACTTGTAATTGCTGGCGCATATTTTGCATGGGCAATACGCACTCGTTGGTTTGTTCTCGTGGCGAGCAGTGTCGCGACAGTATTTTTTGGACTCTCGTTTCTCATCAGCCACGTTGTGAATAATGAAACGATTCAAGGTGTGCTGATGCTGGTGACAGGGGCCGTCACTTTGGCAGCCGTAGGCGTGTATGCCCGCAACCGCCCTAGTCGACAATTGCCTGCTGCACCAACTGCTTGAGTTCACTACGCAAAGGATGCGTACTCGATGGAAGTAGTTGCGTCATCAATAACACGCTGGTGTCTTGAACTGGATCAACACTAAATGTTGTGCTTGCAGCTCCACCCCAACCGAATTCGCCGATTGATCCAGGAATCTTTGCCTTTATCGGATCAATGGTGACGCTCATGCCAAGCCCGAACCCCACACCATCCTGTGTTGTCTCAGAAATTATCGGACGCCCGAATTCGCTGAGGTCGACATTGCCTGGCAAGTGATTTGACGCCATGTAGCGAACCGTGCTTGGTGCCAAGAGTCGGGCGCCGTCAAGCTCTCCATTGCGACGCAGCATTTCAGCAAAGCGCAAATAGTCAGGTGCAGTTGACATCAGACCGCCGCCGCCTAACCAAGCCGCTGGTGGTCGCAGAGCAGCTTTGCCGGCACTTCTAAGACGTATTGCTTTGAGTGTGGATGGCTCGGCTCCGTATAACGCGGCCAAGCGGTGTGCGTTATCTGCCGAGACAGAGAAGGCCGTATCGGTCATGCCGAGTGGCTCAAATATACGTGTGCGAAAAAATTCGTCAAGCGACATTCCAGAAGCAACTTCGACTACTCGACCAAGCACATCAGTTGCCATTGAATAGTTCCACTCTGTTCCGGGTTGAAAAAGTAACGGCAAGGATGCAATGCGGTCACACGTTTCTTCAAGATTAAGATCCATCGGAACACCCCATGCAAAGCCGGCTTCACGATATAAGGCATCAACTGGATGAGCCATCATGAAGCCATACGTCAAGCCACTTGTATGAGTCAGTAGATGCCAGATTTCCATTTGTTGCACAACGGGATCAAGGAAGTATTTTGCTGTTGAACCGTTCTTCCATACTTTCTGGTCAGCAAAAGATGGAATGAATTTGCTGACAGGATCTTTCAACTCAAACTTTCCTTCTTCCCATAGCATCATGGCTGCAACTGCAGTAATGGGTTTTGTCATCGAGTAGATGCGCCAAATAGTGTCGGCTGTGACTGGCTCGTTTGCTTCTCTATCGCGGTGACCGTAGGTAGAAAAATGGGCGAGTTCGCCGTGTCGCATGACGGCGATGAGCCAGCCCGCAAGTTGTCCGTTATCGACATAGTGGCGAAAGTGGTCATCGATTCTGTGAAGCCGAGATGCATCGAGGCCAATTTCTGATGGCTTTGCATAGATCGCTGGTGTACTCATTTGGCGAATTCTTTAAATGCAGCAAAGGCACGGGGTCCGTAAACGGTGGCGGGTCCACCATTCATTAAAATTGTGACGCCAATTACTTCTGCAACTTCTTGTTCGGTAGCGCCAGCGATTGCTGCACCGCGTGCGTGCGAGGCGATGCATCCATCGCAGTGGCTACTGATGCCGATTGCCAATGCAATCAACTCTTTTGTTTTTTTAGACAATGCCCCCTCAGCGAGCGCCGCCGTGTGCAAGCCACCAAAACCGTCGTAGACGGTGGGTATCAGCGCGCGGAGTTCGCGGCCCATCGGGGCGAGTTCGGCGAGAACCCCTCGACCAGGACTAGCGGGGGACGGGGCATGGACGTGATCTGGAGTCTGTTCGGTCATCTCCTGAGTCTGCCGTATTCTGGGGCTACCCGCGAAAAGCCTTATGAAATAAGGCTTAGAAAAGGCGGTGTGACAGTATCCACACCCTGTGGACAATCCTTTGCTACAACTACAACAGGCGGTACAACTCAGGCACTCGTGTCTGAAGAACGGAGAAATGTTATGTACACACTTGGAGCACTTTTACTATTGTCGGTTTTACTCGGCGCGGCAACCGGAGTTATTGATTCGGTACTGGGCCTTGTTGGGGCAGACAAATTGATCAAGCAAATTCCTGTCATTGGAGCACATTGGGGACTACTAGTTGCAGTTCTGATGTGCTGGTTGACCGACGTAAATTCGATCAGCGGATGGGGCGTTGACTTCAACGAAAGATGGATGGTCATCGTGGCCAACGGAGCAATCATTTATGGCATGGGGCCGCTGAAAGATGCGGTTGTGTCAATGGTCAATAAGGGTCTGCGCGCCTAGTTCCCCTGCACCAGATTCTTTCAAAAGAGTCGTCCGACGTTGGTCGGGCGGCTCTTTTGTATTTCTGGGATGACGTCACACAACCTGCGTGCTGCATCGCATACAACACGCAAACCTGGGGTACCGTGCGTTTGTAATGGAGACAGTGCTCATCGTAAATACAGCAGCGACTTGCGTGATGACAGGTGTTATTTGGTTTGTGCAACGCGTGCACTATCCCTTACTTGCCATTGTCGGAACAGAGCGAGCAATCATTGTGGCCGAGCAACACCAACGTCGAACAGGTCAAGTTGTGGCGCTACCAATGGCGGCAGAGGGAGTGACGACGCTGTTGCTTCTACTCAATCAACCGGACGGTGTGAGCATGATTCTCCCCTGGATTGGAGCAGTGCTTTTGGCGGTTGCACTTGGATGCACTGTCACATTGTCGGTGCCCCTGCACAGTCGGATGGCTACAACTCCGTCCATCGATACTGGTGAGCGACTAGTGCGAACTAACTGGCCACGAACAGTCGCATGGACACTGCGATCTGGATTGTGTGTTGCGATGCTGCTTCAGATGTCGAATAGTTTCTGATGGCGTTTGTTCAGCGTGAGTCTGCACCGCGAGAGGACTGTCCGACTCCGATTCGACGTGCAGTGATGAAGCAGGGTTGGTATGACCTGGCGTATATCCATTTTCGCTATGACCCAGAAGCTGTCGCAAAAATTTTGCCAGATGGGATAGATGTTGACATGCACGACGGATCGGCATGGGTGGGTTTGATTCCATTTTCGATGCGAGGTATTGGGATTCCACATCTCCCGTCTATTCCGTATCTTGGTTCGTTTCCAGAAGTGAATGTACGCACCTACGTGGTGCGAGATGGTGTACCCGGTGTGTGGTTTTGTTCGCTTGACATCAATCGTCTTCTGCCAACAATTGCCGCTCGCACCACCTATCAATTGCCGTATTGCTTTGGGCGTGCCAACAATGAGCGCATCGGTGATGAATTGCACACGAGCGTGAAAAGGCGTTGGCCTCGTGGCGAAGCACACACTGATATCCGGATTCGAATTGGTGACGCAATACAAAAGCCTTCATCGCTTGAAGTTTTTTTAAGTGCCCGTTGGGGTTTGTACTCCCTCACGCGCTCTGGACGATTGCGTTACGCACCCGTGCAACACCCGCGATGGCCATTACAGCATGCACAACTGATCTCACTCGACGACTCACTCATTGAGGCTGCCGGGCTTCCGGCACCAGTTGGTGAACCACACGTCATGTTTTCGCAGGGTGTTCCAGTGCGCGTCGGGCTCCCAAGATCTGTGGGTTGATACTAAAGACGCTTGCTTATGTCAGTGCAATGCGCTGAAGCAGCGGAATAAATTGGCCAAAGTGGGGGGCTAATGGCTCAAGAGATTTTCCTGCATCGTCCCACGTTCGCAGTTGTATTGCAGCTCCAGATTGCGGGTGTGATTCAAATCGTTGTTGCTCATCAGCATGCATCGGACCACCCTGCAAGACAAGGCTTGCGACAGATGCTTGACTCAATGTGGCGTGATATGCGGAATCTGTAGCGCAGCGCCAGCGCTTGGCTTCGACATGTAATGCAATGGGAGCAGTGACATCAGGCCGAAATAATTTTGAGAGAGATTGAGCACCAATTGCTTCATGCTTTGCGTCAATCTCAAAGGCCGTCGTGGCAGATCCGTTCTCAGCAAGATCAATCAGATGTCCGATGTCGTGGAGCAATGCTGCAACTATCAACTCATCAGATGCACCAGAGTCTTGTGCCAATGTTGCACACTGAAGCGCGTGCGAGATTTGAGTGACATCTTCACTGTAGAATTCGTTGCCGAAGCTTGTGTAAATGTCAATGACTTCAGCGACAGAAGAAAATTGCTTCATTCGACTGGCCTGCCCTGAAAATCATTAATAAGTGAAACTTGCACCGTATTGGCAGTGTGGGGAGTTTCGCGAAACTCTTGCAGTTTTGTTTCATAGTACGCATCACGCAAGTCTCCTTCTCGAAGTGCATTAAACGTGGGGTACATCGCACGACGATCAGTGTCAGAAGTATTTGTTCCGCTGCGATGCGGAGTGAGCGAGTGAAACCACAACACATCGCCAGCACGCGCCTCGACGGGTTGCCATGTCATCTCGGCGACAGTTTGGTCGGTGATACATCCAAGATTATTTGTTGGTAAAAGCTTTTGATGTCGGGCATTGACAACTTCTAGACAACCATTAGCGACGAGAGAGTCATCTACAGCAATCATGCACGAGACATGAGTTTTGACAAACGGGTAAGCCGGTGCATCTTGATGCGGCGCGTACCCAGCGCCACCAGACAGCTTGTAGTTGATTTTTTCTTTGTAGAGCACTGCTGTCTCGCCAAGTAATGCGCTTGCGATCTCGATAATTGGACCAGACGTGAGCAATGTCTTGAGATGTGCGTGAAAGGGGATGAAGTTTTCTGTTCGACAGAGTCGGGGACCGTGATCTGTCATTTCTCGATAGTGCAACCAATCGCCATTGTCTGACCACGCTTGTACTTCGTCGACCCAGTGACGAATGTTGCGCATTTCAGCGATTGAAAAGGGCTGTGTCAGCAACCAGCCCTCGCGCTGGTAGTGCTGTTCCTGTGTGGCGGTAATGCCCATAGAGCAAGCGTACCCAGACTCCTCCCTGTGATCTTTGATTTCTAGTGGTGATAACTTTCAAAGTACACGGGGAAAGAAACGGGGCGAACCATGACATACGCAGGATCACGAGTTTTGTATGACGCCGATAGCCATATTATGGAGTTGCCTGATTTCTTGCGTAAATACGCCGATCCTGCTATTCGTAATGATGTTCCAGAGGTGAGTTATTCGGCATCATTGGTGACCGACGAAGAAGTCGCCATCATCATGAATCAGGGTGGGGTGCACAGTGATCAACATCGTTCAGAGCAAGTCGCGATGGGCGACACCCTGATTGCTAAGTCCAAAGAGATACAGGGACTCGGCGCGTTTAATCGCGACGATCGCTCTGTGGCAATGGATATGTTGGGATTTAAGAAACAGTTAGTTTTTGCTACACATAGTCTACGTTTGCCGTTTTCGGCAAGTTCCAAAGTAGACCCAATTTTGCGCTATGGCGCGACACGCGCACACAATCGACACATGGCAGATTTTTGTGGCAACGATGATCGATTGATGGGTGTCGCCGCGATTCCGCTGACAGATCCAGAAATGGCGATTGCCGAGTTGGACTGGATTTTGTCCAACGATGCTCATGAAGCGGTATGGATTCCGCACACGCATGCAGGAGGTCGTTCGCCAGGACATGTGGAGTTCGATCCGTTTTGGGCGCGCCTAGAAGAAGCGGGTATGGCTTTTGTATTGCACGTCGGTGGTGCACCGTTGCAGTCACATCCTGCGTGGGCAAATACAGGTCGTGCTGCTGTCAAAGACTGGATGGGTGGCGGCGAAAACCTGAGGGCAAAAGATTCTGCAGTGTTACATCATGCGCCTGAGCAGTTCTTGTCAGCGATGGTGCTTGATGGAGTGTTTGAAAGATTCCCTCGTCTGCGCGGAGCAAGCGTCGAATTGGGTGCTGGTTGGATGCCGGAGATGTTGGTTCGCCTTGACTGGACAGTGAGCACATTTAGTCGAGTCGATCAGTATGTTTCTCAATTCACACGCACTCCGACCGAACAATTGACACAACAGTTTGCCGTTACGCCATATGTGTTTGAAGACGTAGCCGGTTTCATTGAGCGCTCAAATGATGAGTTGTATCTTTTTTCGAGTGATTATCCACATACCGAGGGAGGCCGCGACCCCATCGGGCGATTCGAGAAGAACCTCGGTGGCGCAACTGCACAAACGATGGAGCGTTTTCATTCTGAAAACTTTTTAAGAGTTTTTCCACACGCAAGAGTGAAGGTCACCGCCTAGAATTAAACAATGAGTGGTTATTGGAAAAGTGTTTGGCCCGCAGAAGACGCAGGCGCGAGTCGTCAACAGATTCCGCACAAGATGGCTGGGCCAAAGCTTGGTCCGCGAGTGCGACCAACCGTGGTGTCGCGAGATGTCGTAGCCGCAACCATGGTGGTGGTGCGCGGCGATGACGAAATGTACCTTTTGCGTCACACCGCTGGCGAAGACGCAGTGTCATGGGTAGAACGTATTGATCCACTCACGCTTGAGCCGATCGCACAATCAGTGCAGTTGGCTGGTGGCCCATTGTGGCCCGGTGGTATGGCGGTTCATGAGAACGGCTCCATATATGTGGTCTTTGGCAATCATGCCCACCGTTTGGCTCCGGACTTGACGGTGTTGGCGTCGATTACTTTGCCGCGCCTGCGCCCGTACAACAGTTTTGTCATTCTTCCAAGCGGACACATCGCGACAAAAGATTTTTCAGGTCCACGCCCTGGTTCGACCGAGGCACACACAATGGAGCCGACAGAACTTTTAATTCTCGAGCCAGAGGACCTACGAATCGTTGCACGTCTTGAGATGCCAGAACCATCCATTGCGCGCATCTCTGCTGATGAAAATATTATTTATGTTGTCGGCACCACAAGTTTGATGCGAGCACACTGGAGCGACAATACGTTGATCCTGGATAAGCGTTTCAAGGCAGAGTATCGAACATTAGAAGGACAAACATTTGGCTGGGACGCCGTCATTGCTGCTGGTTCAGCATGGTTTCTCGACAACGGTGAGGGATCACATTTGTACGCCGGAACATTTCGTGGTGTCGGAGTATCGCCTGCTCCGTTGCATCTTGTCCGCGTCGATTTACTAACAGGTGCAGTCAACATGGCTGAAATTTGTGGTTTGCCGCAAGGCCTCATCGCTAATCCACCCGTCATCGACGAACGTCGATGCATTGCGGTTGGATACGACAGCGGTAATGGCGTCATCACTGCATTTGACTTTGACGATGACGGCTCAATGACAGTGCGCTGGACGCGTCAGCAAAACCACGCAAGTCACATGGTGTTTTATGCCGATACAGGTGAACTGGTGACGGCGGACTATCGACCTGAATCTGAGGTAAAAGAGCAACTCGTTGTTTTGGACATCAAAACTGGCCTAGAAAAAACCCGCATCGACACAGCAAGTCCGATTCAAACGGTTGTGTTTCCGGCAGTTGGAGCAAACGGGGATCTTTACTGGACAAGTACATGGACCCTGACGCGAGTTCGTTGGCGCTAGTTTAAAATTTTAGAGTCTGTTCGGGGCAACGGCTTCAAGTAGTTCCCATTCGCTACCAGCGATCTCTGGCGTAGCGCTTGCTGCAGCAATTTCTATTTCTGTTGCACCGGCGTCAATGTGTTCTTGCATGCGCGCAAGAATTGTTTCAAGGTTTCCCCATGCGACGTACGTGTCGACCAATCTGTCGCTTCCGTTATCACTCCAGTCGGCCTGGGTAAAGCCTTGCGATGCCCACTGATTTTGATACGCAGGGAGTGGTAAGTAAATAGAAATTGCTCGTCGTCCAGCCTCGCGTGCAGCAATCGGGTCTGTCGAGAGACAACAAGGCAAAAGCACATTGAGGGCTTTGTCTGGCCCAAGAATTTTGCGTGCTTGGGCGGTGTGTTCGGGTGTTTGCATGTATGTGTTGGCTCCATCAGCGACTTCTGCTGCGACTGCCAACATTTTTGGTCCGTGTGCAGCAACAAAGATCTTGACGGGTGGGCCATTGAACGGAGTGTTCATCGGTGTGTAGTCACGAATGGCGGTGACGTATTCCCGAATCTTTTGGACGGGGTTTTCCCACGGAATGCCCCGGATCTGTGACGCGAGGGGATTAGACACACCTAATCCCTGGATAAATCGACCACCAGAAAATTCAGAGAGTGTGCGTGCTGCTTGAGCACTCGCAATGTAATCGCGCCCGTAGACATGTGCAATGGCGCTGGCAACGCCAATGCGAGTGGTGTGCGCCAAGATGTATCCGGCAGTGACATAAATTTCGCGACCAAATATGTCGGGCATCCACACGTATTTGTATCCCAACGACTCGAGTCGTTGAACATGTTCCACGATTTGTACAGGACTCATGTAATCGGGAATTGTCATTACTCCAGCAACTGGGGACATAGTTCTTTCTTTCTCTTTTTTCTCTTTAATTGTTTTATGAACGATCAAATCGGGGAGTTCGTCGCTCAGCCATGGCTTGTGCGCCTTCGGCGAAGTCATTGGTTCGTCGAAGGCGCAGTTGTTCTGCCATTTCATGATCGGTCGCTGCTGCTATTTGGTCTGCAAGGTTGCCACGCAAAGTTGCTCGAATCGATTCGACAGCCAATGGTGCAGACCCAGCAATCTCAATTGCGCACATCAAGGTTCTTTCTTCCAGTCCTTCATGTGGAACGATGTGATCCGCAAGACCCATAGACACAGCCTCCTCACCATTAACTCGGCGACCCGTGTAGAGCAGTTCTGCTGCGCGTTGCTGGCCAACCAGACGAGGCAACGTGACGGAGAGTCCAAAACCTTGATGAAAACCAAGTCGTGCGAAGTTGGCGCTGAACCGTGCCTCAGGCGACACAACGCGAAAGTCAGCAGCAAGTGCGACGCCGAGTCCGCCACCAATGGCTGCTCCTTGAATTGCCGCAACGATGGGCTTACGCGTGCGAAACAGTCGGATTGCAGCACGATAAAGATCTTGCGTTGATGATGGCGGTGCTGAATCAGAAAAATCAGCACCTGCGCAGAAATTTTTTCCTTCCGCACAAAGAATCACAACGCGACAGGAGTCGTCATTGTCGAGTTCCTCTAATGCATCAGCGATTTCAGAAATCATTTCAGTCGAGAAATAATTATGTGGTGGTCGCAGAAGCCGAACGGAAGCGACATGTTCTGCTGCCTGCGCCACGCCGACGAAAGGATCACTCATGAGCCACCTTCAGGCTGAAGATTTCGCTGAAAGAGGTCGAGTAAGACATCCCAATGACGTTGATCAGCAACAGCGTCGTATGCAGGGCGATCGTTGAATGCAAAACCGTGATGGTTCCCCCAATACCGCTCGAGCCGACCACGTACTCCGGAGTCTTTCATTGCTGCCTCGCAGCGATCAACCATATCCATTGGCACGTAGTCGTCATGTTCGGCACAACCCACGTAGATTTCTCCGGTGATTTCACTTAATCGCGTGTGGGGGGAATCGGCTGCTTCGGTGTGAAGACGAACACCATAGAACGATGCTGCGGCCCGCACGCGGTTGGCATGTTCGGCTGCAATCCAGAGGGCGAATGGGCCACTCATGCAATATCCAACGCAACCAACCCGCGTGGCATCAGCAATATTGTCTGCGTCGGCGTATGTAAACAAGACAGCAGCATCGCGCGCCACCATTTTGTTGCCAATGCCACGCATGAGTTCTGTCATCCGCGCCATTGAGTCTTTGCTAGCGAAGTCCAATTCAAATTCTGATGTTGCGCGGTAATACAGATGAGGCAACATGACGTAGTAACCCTGTTGGGCGATTGTTCGTGCCATCTGATGTAAGAGCGGTCTCTTGCCGGGAGCATCCATGAGAAATAACACGACGGGATATTGCGTTTGATCATTTGTTGTCTTGTCGGGGTGGACAATAAAGACACCCATCGAACCTTCGCCCGTGTCAATTTCGATGTCTTGCTCGACCATTGGGTCAATGTAGCACTTTTCGACATCTATGTCGAAAAGTGCTACATTGAAGCGCATGTCCTCCGATCACGTTATGACAGCAGGCATTCATCTTCCCCAAGCAGGGCCTGCATCATCGGGTGACGCCATGACTCGAGCAGCAGTACTCGCAGAAGATTTGGGGTATGCCGACGTATGGGTCAGTGATCATGTGGCTGTTCCAACTGGCGCAGAGTACCCGCCGTCTGCCTACATATATGAACCCCTTGTCGCATTGACGTGGGTGGCGGCGTGTACGAATCGTGTTGGACTTGGCACAACAGTGTTGGTGTTGCCGATGCGCAATCCTTTGGTGCTTGCCAAGATGGTGGCGTCAATTGATCAGCTCAGCAGTGGTCGAATTATTTTGGGAATCGCAGCCGGATGGCTAGAAGCAGAATTTGATGCACTTGGTGTGCCGTTTGTTGAGCGGGGTGCGCGCACTGATGAGGCAATTGAGATCATGAAACGAGTATGGACAGATGATCACATCACAGCAGATTTTCCGGTGCACGGTGCACGGTTTGTGTCGATGCGAACCAAACCACAACCAAGTGGTCATGTACCGCTGTGGGTAGGTGGGCATGCTGATGTCGCGTTAGCGCGTGCGATTCGTGTGGGCGATGGTTGGCACGGAGCATTCTTGTCGCCTGAGCAGACAGGGCGACGAGTGAAAAAACTTCGCGCTGAAAGACCAGAATCCAGTTTTCAGATCTCAATGCGCACACGATGGGATGCTTTAGAGGATGATCACGACATTATTTTGGCTGAGATTGATCACTATCAAGAAGTTGGCGTGACGCATCTTGTTCCTGAACCACGTCAAAGAACAGCAGATGGTTATCTCCGCGCAATTGAAGTCCAGGCAGATCTACTTCGCCGTGCAGGCGTAACAATGATTGGATAGATGAGAGAGCAATGGTAAGTCGTGTGCAAAAACAAAAAGTAGTCACTCCAGAAATCACGCGTGGTGGATGGGTGGCAAGTGGTGTCGCCGCAGAACGTCGGGCAACATCTGATACATCCCAAACAATAAAAGCAAAACGAACGCGACAAAATTTACTTGATGCGGCGCGTCTTACTTTTGCAGAGTACGGATATACCCAAGCGACGGTAGAACAGATCGTTGCTACAGCAGGCGTGGCGCGTGGAAGCTTCTACACATATTTTGAATCAAAGTTAGATATCTTTCGTCATCTTGTTGCATTGATTGATAAAACTATTGAGCGTGAGGTTGTGTCATTTGAGCGGCGTCACAGCGGGAATCCCATCGATAATCTTCTCATCTCGAACCGCAACTACCTTGCCGTCGTTCGTGCCAATGCCGACCTCTATCGTCTTGTCGAAGAAGTGGCCGCTCAAGATAGCTCTGTGAACGAGGCACGTATTCGCTCGAGGCGCGAACATATTTCCCGTGTGGCGAGTTCAATTCGGCGTTGGCAGTCGCATGGTTTGGCAGACTCCACGATTGATGCAACCACGACGGCCACCGCTCTTGTATCAATGCTTTCAGGCGTTGCCCAGTGGTTGCAGATAGGCGATGTAACAATTTCTGATCACGATGCAGCGGAGTCTTTGACAAAGATCTGGATCAGCGCGTGTGGATTGCAGTCAGGAGCAGTGTTGCCGTGACAAGTATTCCAACGCAAGCATCAGTACGCACAGCAGTTGATCAGTGGATCTCGTCAACATGGGATCCCAACATGGGATTGCTTGCATGGCGAGAAGAATTCGTATCGTCAGGGTGGGCAGTTCCATCGTGGCCAGAGCAATGGCACGGACGCGGCTTGCCGGCGTGGGCCGATGCTGTTGTGGCAGATGCACTGCGAGCAGCGGGTGCAGTAGGTCAGCCGCTCGGCGGAGGAATGTCACTCGCTGCGCCAACACTTTTGGAACACGGATCAGATGCCCTACGAACACGTTTACTGCGTCCAACATTGACGGGCGAACTCACGTGGTGTCAGTTATTTAGCGAGCCAGGGGCTGGGTCTGATCTTGCAAGTCTGACAACAACTGCAGTACGAGATGGTGACGAATGGATCGTCAACGGCCAGAAGGTATGGAACACCAGCGCACATCATGCTGATTTAGGCATGCTTGTTGCGCGCACTTCTTGGGACGTTCCCAAACATCAAGGAATTTCGTACTTTGTATTACCAATGCATCAACCGGGTGTCGACGTGCGTCCAATTAGGCAGATGAATCAACACTCGTCGTTTAATGAGGTGTTCATGACGAATGCGCGAATTCCTGCCGACCATCTCGTAGGTCAGTTAAATGATGGTTGGCGAATCGCGCGCACAACGTTGTCTCATGAGCGCGGTTTTGCAACGATGCGCCGACCACAATTCGGAAAATCAGGTTCTCCAATTGGTCGCACACTGGCAGAAGCAGAAGCAGAAGCGCACGAACATTTTCAGACATATGTGTGGTATCCGCAGCGAGCAGGTCGCGCTGATCTAGTGATGAGTCGAGCGCAAACTGTCGGTGCCCATGTCGACCCATTGGTGCGTCAAGAAATTGCGCGACTGCATTCTTTTGTCAAAGCAAACGAGTGGACAGCAGCACGCGCCCGAGCAGCCAGAGCGCTCGGCCGTCCTCCAGGGCCAGAAGGCTCATTAGGTAAACTTGCTGCCTCAGAAGTAGCGCGACGAGCAGCGGCCGTGCATGCACTCATTTCGGGAGCAAGCGCGATGTTGTGTGATGGACCCGATGTCCTTGACGCCGTGATTGCAGAGGTTCTGGTATCGACCCCAGCACAGTCAATCGCTGGCGGCACGGACGAGATTCAGCGTTCGATTATCAGTGAAAAGATTCTGGGTCTTCCGCGCGACCCTGTCACTGATACAGATCGAGCATTTCGAGATGTGGTGCAAGGGTATTCCTGAGTTTCTCCACGTGTTCCCCAACAAGATTTGACTGAAACTCCGGTACTAGTGTGAGGTCATGCCTCAAAATCAAAACTCCTTACCCGTTGAATATCTTTTTACGATTAATGCAACTCTTGCTGATCCGGTGGTGATTCCAAATGGTCCACTCGGCACGAGAGTGATCGTGCCCTGCACAGGCGGAACATTTAGCGGCCCACGAGCAAGCGGAACCATTGCAAGTGTTGGCGCCGACTGGTTGACGATGCGCGGTAACGGTACAGCGCAACTTGATGTTCGTATTATTTTGACAACTGATGACGGTGCATCTATCTATATGACATACACCGGAGTGATGGCGCCTGGTGCGGACGGACCACAGATCGTGACGGCTCCTTTGTTTCAAGCAGGCGATGAGCGATATGTGTGGCTTAATGATCTTCAAGCAGTTGCAATCGGAAAACCCGGTCAAAATCGTGTCGACTACGAAGTGTACAAAGTGATTGGTTGATACCACGGATGTCATCAACGACAGATCAAAAACTGCAGAGCGATCTTCCTTTTGATCCCGATGCGCTGCGACGTAAATATAGCGAAGAGCGTGACAAGCGTGTACGCGTTGACGGCAATGAGCAATACCAAGATGTTGTTGGTGATTTTGCCCACTATCTCAACGACCCATATGTTGAACCGTTGGTACGCGAACCGTTGTATGACGATGTTGAAGTTGTCATCATCGGCGGTGGATTCGGTGGCTTGCTGACAGGAGCACGTCTGCGCGAAGCAGGTATTCAAGATTTGCGAGTTATCGAAAAGGGTGGAGATTTTGGAGGAACGTGGTACTGGAACAGATATCCAGGGGCTGCATGCGATGTGGAGTCGTATATCTACCTGCCACTTCTTGAGGAATTGGGCTACATCCCCAAGGAAAAATACACGCATGCTCCCGAGATTTTAAAACACAGTCGTGCGATTGGTGAGCACTTTGACTTGTACCGTAACGCGTGTTTTCAAACAGAAGTGACAGAGGTGCGTTGGGATGACGATGCACAGCGGTGGATTATTTCAACAAATCGCGATGATCGAATGCGAGCACGATTTGTCTGCATGGCAAATGGTCCTTTGCACCGTCCGAAGCTTCCCGGAATTGCTGGAGTCGAAACATATCGCGGACACTCATTTCACACCAGTCGTTGGGATTACGACTACACAGGCGGAACATCTGATGGTGGCCTGTCGGGACTTGCCGGCAAGCGCATCGGAATCATCGGTACTGGAGCAACTGCTGTGCAGTGTGTCCCACATATTGGTGCCGCAGCCGGAGAACTCTTTGTTTTTCAGCGCACACCATCATCAATTGATGTGCGCAATAACCGAGACACCGACCCAGCGTGGGCAAAGTCACTAGAGCCTGGTTGGCAAAAGCGACGGATGGAGAACTTCAACAACTTGGTATCAGGAATTCCTGAATCTGAAGATCTCGTAGGGGACGGCTGGACCGACATCATTGGCAAGTTGCTTGTGATGGTACGCAACAATGCGAATGCAGATTTTTCTCCAGAAGGTCTTGCACAAACAATGGAACTTGCCGATTTTGAAAAAATGGAACAGATACGTTCCCGAGTTGATCAGATTGTTCATGACAACTCCACGGCAGAAGCGCTGAAGCCCTACTACCGACAGTTCTGTAAGCGACCATGTTTTCACGACGAGTACTTGCAGACATTCACCCGCCCTAATGTGACGCTTGTCGATACTGCTGGACAAGGTGTTGACCGCATCACCGAACGCGGAGTCGTCGCCAACGGCGTGGAGTACGAACTGGACTGCATTATCTACGCGACAGGTTTTGAAGTTGGAACAGAGTATTCAAGACGAGCAGGTTACGAGATCATCGGTCGTGATGGCATCACATTGACAGAAAAATGGGCCGACGGCGCTTCGACTTTTCATGGTTTTCACACACGTGGATTTCCGAACTGTTTTATTATCAGTAATCTTCAATCTGGGTTCACGGTGAATTTCCCACATATGCTCAGCGAGCAGGCAACTCACCTTGGATACATCCTGAGTCATGCCGAAAAAAATGGCATCACCAGAATTGAAACAACAAAAAAAGCAGAAGACGAATGGGTGCAAAAAATTATTTCGCTGTCGCAAATGAATGTTAAGTTTTTGGAGTCTTGTACTCCTGGTTATTACAACAATGAGGGAAAACCCAGCGATCGGGCAATACAAAACGGATCATTTGGCGGGGGATCAGTAGCGTTTATTCAACTTCTTGAAAACTGGCGTGCAGACAAAAGCTTTGCTGGTCTTGAATTAACTAAGTAGAAAATCATTTCTGTGGCGTCAAAGACGCAAGAGTTAGCGTGATGTCTTCGGTGTAGTGAATTGCACCAATGATTGAATCATTTTTAATGTCAGCAACTCGGTGCATTTTTACGATGAGCCCGTCTGATGGGCGAAGCCAGAGAGTGACCGTGGAGATACCGCTTGATTTTTTTCCGGCGACATCGGTTGCTGTGACAATGACAGTATCGACAATGTCATCACCAACTAAAAGACTTTCTTTTCCGACAAGTTTGGCAGTACGCGAGTTCACCGTGTCAGACCCGGTACACGTGGATGTCATCGAAGTCGTTGAGGTGGGAGAGGGCAACACCACCGCAACTGGTTCGCAGATGAAAGTTCTCTTGTCGTGAACTTTAAAAAAAATGTGATCAGTGGTGGACCGTGACTCAGTAAGCTCATCATTTATCCAGCACCATACATTGGTATCAGAGCGCCGCTCAAAGACTTCCCATCGCCAATCAAATCCACATTCTGATTCCGTAATCGTGATTGCAGACTCTGCTGGATAAATATGGCTTTCAGTGAGCGGACCATCCAGGGCTTCACGGCCATTTGTGATGTATGTGTAAACGCCTGCTGGAACAACAGCATGGCGGGCACTACGACCCGCATCGGTGGGGCCAGCCATTGTCGTAGACGCTCGAGCCCGGTAGTCATTGAGGGCGTCGTTCACGCTCACCACAGACGGGTCAAGAGATATCCACCACCACCCCCCGAAGGCGAGAAACACAGCAATAAGGGCAATGCCCCCAAACCAGCCGCGCCGAGAAAGACCCATAGGCGCCAGTATTGCCTAGAAACAAGAGGGCCGAGGCTTCATCCGCTGTTCACGAATGACCCCTTGTACGAAGCCGTATAAAGGTGTATCATCATCTAATAATGAGTCCAATAGTTAAGGGGAAAAAACAATGAGAGCAATGAAGACACTAGTGATCTCGGCAGTCGCGGTTCTCGGTCTGCTGGCCACAACACAGGTTGCCAATGCAGCCTCGCATGTAAAGGCGACAAAAAAGCAAAAAATCACGTTCACCGTGACTGGCGATTGCAAAGACGAAGAAGAAATGATCGAAGATGAGTCGAAAGACAATTGCAAGATTGTTGTGAAAATTTCACCGACAACCCCGACGAGGACTGCAATTCTAGAACAGCTCAATGATGATGATGAGTGGGATCAAGCTGCTTCTGCAAAGTCAAAGGCCGGAAAGATCACTTTTTCAATTGACGCAACGGATGAAGACGATGCATGGCTTGATGGCGACTTCACCTATCGGGTCAATGTAAAAAAATCTGGCACCAACAAGGCGGTTGAGTCTGACGAATACACGTTTACTTTTACTCCTGCTGAATCAACAGACGAAGACTCTGACTCTGGCTCTGGCTCCGGAAGTGCAAAGCAAAAAGGCAAGTCAACCGGAAATACAAAACTAGATACCGTTCTCGACAAAATGGACGATAAGAACACCACATTTGACGACAATTGTGAGAAGTCATTTGGGGCAGATTGCAAGTTGATGTTCACATCGACTGGTCCAAATTGGTCCAAACTGACTGCCACCAAATGGCAACCAATGTGTGAGAAGTTGCTCAAGCAATCTGCGGCTAATTGCAAGTTGATGTACGGCGCATCAGCGCCACCTCCTGGGTCAAATAACCAGCCAACTTCAGGCGGGTCGAACGTAAAAATTACCGAAGCAGACATTAAAAAAGCATGTACTGCTGCGGGGATTACGGCTTGTGATGCTGTAGTTAAATTGTTGTTGGGATCCACAAAGCCAAGCGATGCGGACATGAGCAAGTTGCTCGGAAGCAAGATGGACGCATTCTTCAAGGCGATGCCACAACAGCCATCTTCGGGTGGGTCAAACAATCAGCCAAGTTCGGGTGGCTCAACTCAACAGCCAAGTTCGGGCGGCTCAGGTGGTCAGCCAACTTCGGGCGGCGTGGCGATTACAGCCGAGAGCATCAAAAAGGCTTGCACCACCGCGGGCATCGCGGACTGTACTGCAATCGTCAAACTAATGATGGATGGAATGGCGTCTGGTAAAGCGCCCGACCCACAAGAAATGAACAAGTTGCTCGGAAACAAGGCGGACGCATTTTTAAAGGCAATGGGCTTCCCTTCGCAACCGTCGACATCAAAGTAGAAAAATCTCGTCCGTAGGGACGAACGCTCCACTTTCGGGTGGAGTCACTATGTCAATTGACTGTGGTGGCTCCACCCTTTGTGCGTAATGGGGGAACGGTACGATTTATAGATGACGGCTGACGAGAATACACATCGTGCAAAAGATGTTGTCGGACTGCTTGAGGGTTTGTCGACTACGCGTGCGATTCGTCGTTATGTTGACGAACCGATTCCAGACGGCGTGTTGCGAGACATCATGTTCGCGGCGACCAGGGCACCGAGCGGATCAAATCGGCAGCCATTTCGGTTTCTTGTTCTCACTGATTCGGCCGTCGCGCAACAAGCAAAAGCGCTCATTGCAGTTGGCGCGCAAAAGATGTGGGCACAAAAACGTGTCACTGATGGTTATGACGTAGGTACCGGAATTCAAGCAGATTCACCAAAATCACGGATGGCAAACGTGATGCAAGAATACGTAGATAATTTTGCTCGCGTACCAGTTCTGGTATTGGCATGTCTCGTGCGATACCGCGAACCGACACCTTCGGAAGGTGCGTCGGTGTATCCGGCATGTCAAAATATTTTATTAGCGGCGCGTGCACTTGGGTATGGCGGAGTCTTGACAGGTTTTCAGGCTTTTGCAGAAACAGAGTTACGTGAACTTCTGAATATTCCAGATGACACTGCCTTAGCTGGCGCGATCACGCTCGGTAAACCAGTTGGTCATCATGGTCCAGTGCGACGAGTTCCTATGGATGAACTGATTTATGGCGACCAGTGGGGAACATCTCCGCTGTGGGCTATCGATCCACCTGGCACTGCTGTGATGGCGCGTCGGATCCAGGCAGAAAATCCGACCGTCACCAAGAAGTAGTGTTGACACAACTCATCTTTTGAGCTTGAGCATCTGGGGGGATGACCAACATGATCAACACGCCACGAACTATGGATGAGTTGTCGACACAATGGCTCTCAGACGCATTGTCCGCGAAAGTGACCGAGTTCTCTGTGCAAATCATTGGTGCAGGGCAGGGATTTATGGGTCAACTTGGTCGCGTTCAACTCAACGGAGTTGGCGCACCAAAGAGCGTGATTGTCAAACTTCCAACGGCAGATCCCGGTGGCCAAGTGATGGGACAGATGATGCGTGTGTGGGAACGCGAGCATCGGTTTTATACCGAAGTTGCTCCACGAATGGGAGATGTTCGACTAGCAAAGTGTTTGTACTCAACGGCCGAGCCGTATGCGCTAATTCTCGAAGACCTTGCGCCGGCGGAGTCGGGAGATCAAGTGGCTGGCCCTACTCCAGATCAAGCACGTCGTGTGATTGATGCTGCTGCAACTTTGCATAGCTCATGGTTTGATCATCCAGATTTGGCGCTTCTTGATTGGATGCCCGACATCTCTGATCCGATGACGGCGACAATCGGTTCTTTGTTTGATGTGGGCTGGCCCACTTTTCTGGAGAGATACGAGTCTTCGTTGCCCACTCGTGTCTTGCGGTGGTGTGAGACGTTCGCTCCAATGATCGAAAGTTGGATTCAGACCTACAGCAATTGGCCCTGCACGCTGACGCATGGTGATTTCAGGTTGGACAATATGTTTTTTGGAGATGACGGAACGCTCACGCTCATCGATTGGCAGTTGTCGATGCGTGCTCCTTGCACGACAGACCTGGTGTATTTCATTGGAACGAACTTGCCACGGGAGATGCGCCGAACAATGCAAGACGAATTAATAGATCGCTATGTCGCGGGTTTGCTGGCTGGTGGTGTGTCGGCTGAGTGGGCAAATAAAGAAAAAATATTTCAGGGGCTCGCTGAAGGCGTGCTTTTTTTCTGCACATCTTTTGGCGCAAGTATCTTGTCGCTTGACCCTGCGAATGAGCGTGGTGCTGCACTCATGGACTCGCTTGTTCGTAGAGCATTTGCCGCGGCCGACGATTTAGATGCCGGAACGCGAATTGGTCTCTAAGACTCTTGGTCGGTGATACAGGCCAGAATCTCGGCAAAGTATTTGTCAGCCAGTAACTGCATTTCTTCGTTTGTTCGGTCTTGAATTGGGTGCGTTGTGAACACGCGTTTGATATCGGGAAACCCTAATGCAAGAGATTGAGACGTTGCGGCGGTAACAAACTCTGCTGATGCCACAAACATTGACGGAATGCCGCGGAGTTCAAGATCTGCAATGTCGTGCACACTGCACGACGTACAACTGCCTCAATCAGCGAGAGCCTCAATAACGAGATTGCAATTCATCGCTATCTCGTGGCGCATGTCGACTGGAGCAGGCTTTGTAAAGGTTGGTTTAGAAAAGCGCAACACTTTTGCTCCACGGCCGATCAGTAATTCTTCAACTCGATCAAGAAACACGTTGCCCCGCGGCTTAGAGATGTCGAGCAATCCAACAGTGAGTCCTGCAACATCTGTCGGACGTGACACTAATTGTCGCGTAGCAGGAATCGACTCGTTCGTGGGATCAAGAATAATAAGGCCAGCGGAACTCATCGCCTGTAAGTATGTCACGACCCGACTACGCGAGTCACAGGATCGCTTCCGATGGCACTATTTGCCCACCCAGCAACGATGGACGAGAAGAGTCCAGCCCCGCCCCCGGCGAATGTGAGCAAGATTCCGCCAGGTCTGAATTTGGGAAGTGTGGCGTCACGCAGATGCGGAGGAATACCTTCAGCGATTCCGCGAGCACCACGAACAAGTTGTTCGCCGGGCGTGTGTGAGCGCTCAATGAGTTGGGTGATTAACTGTTCACGAGTCCAGCCCTCTTGTGCGAAAAGTCGGCCATGATCTGGGCTAACAATCAAAATAGCATCGAACCCGATCACGAGTTTTGGGTGGTGAACGGTTTGCAAACATGCAACAAGTGAATTGGTGAGTTCGTCTGCCGTGCGGGCAAGTTGGTCGACAACACAACGCGGCCCTTCGCCTGCAAAGACAGTAACTGCGTTTTGTCCAAGCGCAATGCCGCGTTCTGTGGCGAGTGATGTGAATGGCGAGCCAAGTTCGTCTTCAGCAAAACAAAAAGAGATTTTTCCGGGGTTGCCGTGCGTAGCGCGGTCTACTTCTCCGGGGCGACCACCACCAACATTGCGGATAGTGAGTTGTACAGCACGACCGATGGTGTTGTTGGCGCGGTTTCCTTGACCCAAGGCATTGATTCCGCTGTTCATTCCAATTGCGCGCGTTCCGGGTCCGTTGCAAATAATCACTGGACCAACAGGCATCGTGGTGGCAAGAACTCCGTGCATATTAAAAGTATCTGTGCAGACAGCCTCCAGTGCAGCAATGACCCACGGAAGGTATTCAGGCAAGCAGCCCGCCATCACGGCATTTATGGCAATTTTTTCAACAGTAAGTTCGACTAAGTCAGGTGGTGCGATTGCGACCACATCTTGCGGTGCACGTGTTGTGCCGGCCAACATTCGTAGGACACGCTCCGGTGTTGGTGGGATAACTGGCAGACCATCAGTCCATCCGCGCGCATACATTGCTTCGAATTCATCTTCAGCGGTTGAGAGTTCGACATGTCGCGAAATAATCGGAGTGTCAGTAAACGCGACGCGTAATGCATCAACACGGTCTGGGTCGACGCTCATTGATCCGCAACCTGGTCGCATGACGGGGAGGTCTTCACCTAGATCATCAAGACCAGTGAGTCGTTGCCAATCAGCGCGCGACCAACCAAAAGTGCGATCTGTTTCTTGACCGTTCACCACGGTGATCAGCGTCGGAACTGTGTCGATCGAATGATGCCACGAGACCCTAAGGTCGGAATCATGAATTGCTGGTACAGATTCTGGAAACGTTGGGTCATCTTGTGTGTAGACGGTGAGGTTGGTTGATGCAGCAATAAGGGCTAACAAGGGTTCCACCATCTGACAGGTGGCGCAGTCTCGTTTGACGACAACAACTAATCCGTCGGGCAGTTTGGGGGCGTGAGAAGTCATAGCCGAACGCTACCCTCGTGATTGGAGGCGTTTGAGTACCTGGTGGGCTTCGCTGTCTTCAAAACAGACGAGACGGGCGAACCCCGTCTGGCGGGTTCGATTCCCGTCCGCCTCCGCTATCACCAGCGACTTCCTGCATCACCAGCGACTTCCTGGGGTGCGAGTGTCACCAGTGCGTCGAGTGAAACCAATTTTGTCAAGACATGCCACCAACGGGATGGCGTGTTTGCGAGTGATGGTGAGCGCCTCGCGCAGTTGAGACACCGTGAACCCATGTGGCGAGGTCTGCCACAACTGAGTTAAGGCGGGACGCAGCGATTCAAGGGTGTCGCGATGAAAAGCGATGCCATCATGCTCAAAGAGAACTCCTGTCTGAATGAGTTGGCGCATAATGTTTCGGTCGAGTTGATCTGTCTCAGGCGTTACGACTCCGGCGTCGCGAAACATTTCAACATACGGATGTTGCAAGAGTGGATCATCTGTGCCGCGTCGGGCAAGACCATTGCTCATGCTGACACCTTCAAGCGTGAGCAGAACATCACGCTCATGTGGTGCGAGTGTGCTGATGTCGATTGTTATTTCCGTGGTGAGTCGATCTGATAGCGCCGACTGACAATCGGCGAACGATTCAGGAGTCGTTACCCAATCTCCGACGACGGGCGATACATCTTTGCCGGTAAGTCTGCGCGCAGTGTCTGCAGTGAGCCAGCCTCGCCCAGCAAGCAGATCATTGACGTCGCCGTCTGGATTGATGTGCAGTATGTGCGAACGTGGATCAACATCCAAGACGACACCACCACCAATAGTTGCGCTAACGCCAGTGTCACGAAGCAGAAATCGATCTCCGGGGACAAGTGGAAGCGGATGAGACAGACGAATACGCACGGTGCCGCTATTGCCAGGTTCAATAGAGTCAGTGCTCAGCACTCGCATGCTTGCAGATTGACTATTCGTGCCGATATGAACAGTAAAACTTCCGCGCTTTGTCACTGCACGAGGAATTGAACTCAGTGTTGTGAGTTGGGCATCAAAAATATTCGTTGACCACCAGTCATCTTCGACCACGAGCGCATCACCCCGCTGTACATCATTTGTATCAACGCCAACAAGGTTGATTGCGCATCGTGTGCCGGGCTGTCCACTTGTGACGATCTCACCATGTGTTTGAATCTCGCGAATACGAGCATGTTGTGAGGTACGAGCGATTGTGATGTCGGTACCAACGTGCAGTGCTGCGCCATCAAGTGTGCCCGTCACGATTGTGCCAGCACCTGTCATGCTAAAGACACGGTCAATAAAGAGTCGTGGGCGTCTGTGGCTCAAAACAACGGCGTGGCTAGCAACAAGTTCTTCTAGTTCACGGACAAGAGCGTCGATGCCGGTGTTGTTTATCACTGATGTTGGCACGATGGTTGACCAAGTAATCGTGGTTGTGTCAAGCCGAGCAGAAATCTGACGCACTCTGTCAGCCAGCGTGATTGCGTCAACCTTGTCAGATTTAGTGAGTGCCACGACGCCACGGGTAATGCCCAGAACTTCAAGAATTCCTAGATGTTCTTCGGTCTGTTGTTTCCAACCCTCCAGCGCGTCGACGACGAGCAACGCAATATCTACACCACTTACACCCGAGACCATTGTGCGAACAAAATCTGCGTGTCCAGGAACATCAATAAAACTTAAAGTGTGGCCCCGTGGGGTGACGACATGAGCAAATCCAAGATCGATTGTCATGCTGCGTCGTTGTTCTTCGGCAAGGCGATCAGGATTCGTGCCAGTGATGGCTTGAACGAGAGATGATTTTCCGTGATCAACATGACCGGCCGTGGCAATGACGGTCATGGAATCAGCAAAGAGCAGTGAGCGCGGCAACCACGATGGCGTCGTCTTGTGGTGCAACACTGCGTAGGTCAAGGTATGTGGTGTTGTTGACGGTGCGGGAAATCACAGCAATATCGTGCGCGCGCAAAGCAGCACGGTGATCACCCGTAAGAGCGATGCCGACTGATGGCACTGTTGAGCCTGGCGCAGAACCCGCACCAATGAGAGATTCAAGGGCGACAACAGAACCAGTGCCGGACTGACGAATAATTTCTGCGGCACGTGATTCAAGAGAACCCACAGGAGTCACAACCATTTGCCAGAAAGGTACGTCGATACACACTGTGCGTGCGCAGTAAGAAAGAAGAACGGACTGCAGCATTAAGAGAGTGTGACCGCCTGGTCGCAACGCGCGCATTAATGGATGCGAGGCACATGTTTGGACAAGGTCTGCACGCCCAGCGATGATTCCGCACTGCGGCCCACCCAATAGTTTGTCGCCACTGAACATCACTAATGCCGCGCCATCACTGATTGCTTGACGCGCTGCAGGTTCGTCAGTGAGCCATGTTGGAGTTTGATCTAAATACCCGTGCAGCCACGGACATGTGTTGTCAAGCAAACCTGATCCAATGTCGGCAATTACTGGTACGGACAATGTTGCCAGTTCTGCAACGGATGTTGTGTGAGTGAATCCCTGAATTGCAAAGTTTGACGGGTGTACTTTTAGAGTCAGTGCAACATCGTTGCGTCGCGATTCAATCGCTTTGCTGTAGTCCTTTAGTCGAGTTCTATTTGTCGTGCCAACATCAACAAGGCGTGCACCAGATTGTTCCATCACATCTGGAATACGAAAACCACCGCCAATCTCAACGCTCTCACCCCGCGACACGGCAACATCACGATCAGAGGCAAGTGCTGCGAGCACCAACATGACAGCAGCAGCATTGTTGTTGACCACAATTGCTGCTTCAGCGCCAGTGAGATTAGAAATAAGTTTTGATACCGATGTTTGGCGAGATCCGCGTTCTCCGCTCGCGAGGTCGAATTCAAGATTTGTTGGTCGACCCGAACCCACGACAGATTGCGGCGCTCGACCCAGGTTGGTGTGTAGCAGCACGCCAGTTGCATTGACAACTTCGGTCAGTAATGCAATTTCAAGATCGTTCGTGAGTTTTTGCGCTGTTGACATCGCATCACTTGGCGCCTGAGTCACTGCACGGCGAGCGCAATCAACAAGGAGCGAGTGGGGCAGCGTGGACTGGACGGCGAGAGCTCGAGCGATGGTGTCGATAGACGGCGGATGCGTTGCTGATGGTGCCACCTTTTTAACCTAGTAGTTTGCTTTGCGTGCTTAAGAACGCTTCTCCCATCAGGCTCACCGAATGGACATCATGCGGTGGCTGCGCGGCCAAATGGGGTGCTTCGATGTTGGCTGAAATGGTGCAGGAGTTGCCGATGGGATTCGATCCGTCGCTGTTGGTGGGCCTTGCTCCTTTTGATGATGCAGCGGTCTATCAACTCACTGACGATCTGGCCTTAGTCAGCACAACAGATTTTTTCCCACCACTCGTCGATGATCCATCAGATTTTGGTGCGATTGCAGCGGCTAATGCGTGCAGCGATGTTTTTGCAATGGGTGGACGTGTGGTGCTTGCCGTCAATATTGCAGCATTTCCCGAAGAACTTCCGCGTGATGTGATTGCTGCGATTTTTGCTAGTGCATCAGAAACCGTCATTGCTGCAGGTGGCACGATTGCAGGTGGACACACGATTCGCAATCCCGAGCCAATCTTTGGACTCGCTGTGCAAGGAGTTGTTGATCCGCGCAATATTTTTCGCAAAGGTGGCGCACGTCCAGGAGACATTGCAATTTTGTCGAAGCCAATAGGCACAGGTCTTGTGACTGCCAGCGGTACCGATGAACAAAAACGTGAAGTGATTGCCGGAATGCGCACATTAAATAAGAAAGCGGCTGAAGATCTACGCCGATATGCCGTCGATGTGCACGCCGTTACTGACGTCACCGGATACGGACTTGCTGGTCATGGATGGGAAATGGCCGAACGCTCTGGAATAAAATTTATTGTTGACACGATGTCGTTGCCGCTCTACTCAGGCGCGCATGATCTTGCAGTATCCGGAACTCGCACAGGTGGCGACGCTCGCAACCGCTCGTATGTCGGAGATCATGCCGTTATCAATGCAGACGAAACGTATGTGGCTTTGTGCATGGACCCACAAACATCGGGCGGGCTATTGGCCGCCGTCGCGCCAAAGGTGGCGCATGCTTTGGTGAGCGAAGGCATGTGG
>JAEMRC010000078.1:5719-9296 GCA_016463545.1 Ilumatobacteraceae bacterium | reverse complement strand
CCAAACTCAAGCATCGCAACGGCTGTCAAAAGAACTGCGCAAACGTGGCTGGAAATTTGTCGGACCCACCACGATGTACGCATTTATGCAGTCAATGGGCATCGTCAACGATCATGTCGCTGGTTGTCATGTGTACGACGAGTGTGAAACATTGCGCCGACAAGCGCTACTCTGAAACTATGACTTTGCCAATCCTTGACAGTCCCACCGCATGGGTCGCTGATCACATCAAGCAGTATGTAGACACAAACGGCGCCGAGGGGCACATCTGGCGTGGAGTTCCGTGTTTGTTGCTCACTGCCACGGGTCGTAAGAGCGGTGCACTGCGACGGCTCGCGCTGATCTACGGCAAAGACGGCGATGATTGCATCATTGTTGCGTCACGTGGTGGTGACGCCAACCACCCGTTGTGGTATCTCAATCTCGTTGATAATCCAGCAGTCACCGTACAGGTGGCGGCTGATGTGTATGAGGCAACTGCTTCAGTGGTGCCAGATGGCGCCGAGCGGGATCGTCTCTGGAACATGATGGCAAAAATCTGGCCCGACTACGACAATTATCAAGCAAAGACACAGCGCCGAATTCCGATTGTCCGACTCACTCGTCGGTAACAGCACCGCCACCATCACGAGGACTAATCATGTCTTGTGCGTTTTGACGCACTTGCCAATCTCGATCGGTCAACGCGTTTTCTAATGCGGTGTCAACATCGGATCCTTCAAATGGAGCGAGAGCTAAAACTGCACGTCGACGAATCGCTGGCTTGTCGGTGCATGCGCGCAGAACTGCAGGCAATCCACGGATGTCTCCGATAGCACCGAGTGAAGCGGTTGCTGCCTCGCGAACAAGCGGCTCCAGTGCATTTTCTGAGGCATTGATTAAGCCAAATAATTCGACATCAGTTGTGTTGCCGCGTTCTCCTAAAGCCCATGCTGCCATTTCGGCAACAAATACATCAGAATCGGTGAGTAGTGGAACAACATCGACACCAACAAAGTTGGCGGCAATTTGGGCAACATTGCGGCGTACGATCTCGGAGACATCGCCAACATGTGCGCCGAGTTCTGTCGCGCTTAAGACATGCAACCGATGAAGCGAACTGAGAGCGCTTGATCGCACATCACCCGACGCATGAGACAGCGCTGCACGAACGAGGTTTTCATCTCCCGAAAATCCAGCCTCAATTATTTCGAGTCGCTTGGCTGCGATGGTTGCAAAATCCTCTGTCATCGTGTTAATTCAGCAGGCTTGTGATGACACCAAAAAGTACGCCAAGAACAAGTGAGACTCCACACGCAAGGACCGCTCCGGCCACAAGTGAGCCGCCGCCCAGCGCTGCGACAGCATGAAATCTGCGCCGCGGCCGTGGCTCTATATAGAGAGGTGTCGGATGATCATCGATCTGAACTTTGATTTGAGTGTCCGAAGTGGCAGGCTTTGAGCGTGAAATCCATGCCAAGGCAAGTAGCGAACATCCAACAACTAGTAGTGCCCGCACTGTGACACCAGAGACAGAGATCTCAGAGACAGAGTTAAAGGCTGACATCGCACGTCGTAGCGTACCTGACCATTTATCAGCACGCCGGCAGCGTTGGGCCTTGCCATTGCTGACCGTGTCCTGGATGCTTTTATTGGTGATCATTGTGTCGTCTTTATGGCGAATTCAGCGTTGGGAAACGGCGCCTGGTTCAGCCCAAGAGGTGGCTTCACGTATCGCGTTTGAGCAAAAAGATCAGGCCACTGCTCCGACTCGGTATCCGGCGATAAATAAAATTCGATTTGTCACAGCGTTCACTGGACAACTATCTGCTCTCGATTCGGTCATCGGATGGCTCGACCCATACGTTGCCGTTGAAACGTATACCGAGCATTTTGGGGAGCGATCTCCAACAAGTATTCGGCAGATGGGAGTGCAATCAATGCTCGGAGCAAAACAGTTAGCCGAGTATGTTGCATTTAAGAAATTAGGTTTTGATGCGACGTTCACTGCTGGTGCAGTTGTCGTGTCAGAACTGGTGTGCGAAACATCTCCCGCTGCAACAAGTGCATGCAAAGTTTTAAAAGTTGGTGAAATGATTACTGCTTTTGACGGAGTACCAGTCGCAACGGTGACCGCTCTCAAAGAAGCAATGAAGAATCGCAAAGTTGGTGAAAAAGTAGTGGTAACAGTTGAATCAGATGACTCACCAGAAGATCAATCACGAACATTGACGCTGATTGAAAATCCAGATAAATCTGGCACGGCGATTATCGGGTTTGTTCCAGCCGATACCCGAACAGTGGTCCTGCCTTTTGAAGTGCAAATAGCTACTTCAGACATTGGGGGTCCATCGGCTGGGCTGGCTTTCACACTGGCGTTGCTTGATGAACTTACGCCCGGAGAATTACTCGGATCATCACGGGTTGCGGCGACAGGCACCATGAACGAAAAAGGTGAAGTTGGTGCGATCGGTGCTCTTGAGCAAAAGGCCGTAGCAGTGCGTGACGCAGGTGCACGGGTATTCCTGGTTCCTGCTGGACAGAGCGAGTCTGAAATTCTGAGGGCTCGTCAAGCCGCGGGGTCGCGGGTAAAAATCATCCCTGTGGCCACCCTTGAGGATGCGCTCACGCAACTCCTGTCGCTTGGGGGAGCCCCATTGCCACCAATAGCTCAGTGATTGACACCATTTAGTGACCTAAGAGTTCTACTCTAGAAGTCCAATGGCAATTAGTTTTTCGCGTCCAGACCCCTCCTCGCCGGCAGCAGTTGGCTCGGCAGCGTTCTCGTCGTCACGGCGTGGGTTTGACCCGAGCGAAGTTCGGGAGTTCCTGCGCATGGTGGCCGCCGAAATGGCCAGATTGCAAGAGCGAGAGCGTTTTCTCGAAGGCGAATTGCGAGCCATTCAGACAAGCGGCATGTCTGCCCCTGGTCAGTTGGACGAAGAAACAGTCATCACATTATTAGGAGAAGAAGCGGCACGGGTCTTGTCAACTGCCCGTGAAGCAAGTATTCAGATTCGAGATCGTGCAGAAGAGTCCGCAACTCGCATGGTGAAAGATGCGGCGCAGGACGCTGGACGCATCCGCGAGCAGGCCGCACTTGATGCGAAGGGCATTCGGGATGATTCACAGTCCGATGCAAACTCTGAAATTGAACTTGCAAAACAGCAAGGTCGCGATATGGTCGAAGAAGCCCGCGCCTATCGTGAAAAAGTTTTGTCTGAGTTACTGCGTCGTCGCGATGCCGCACGTGAACAGATTGAACAACTTCTTCACGGTCGAGATCGATTGATGAACGCATTTGAACGCGCCCGTCTTGCCACGGAAGATGTTCTTGGCGGACTCAGCGATGCCCATGAAGATCCAGAATTCTTAGTGAATCTCGCCCCGACCACGGGACCTGTGCCTCCGGTGATTGCGGTTGCTCCTCATGTTTCCCAAGAGCATCCATCGCTCGGAATCTTTGATCACGACACTGCGTCAATTGTGATGCCAACCCAAGAGATCGTGCAAGAAGAGATCGCTGAAGAGATCGTTGAAGAGATCGTTGAAGAAGAGATCGCGCAAGAAGAAGAGATCGCGCAAGAAGAAGAGATCG
>JAEMRC010000078.1:0-5619 GCA_016463545.1 Ilumatobacteraceae bacterium | reverse complement strand
AGATCGCGCAAGAAGAAGAGATCGCGCAAGAAGAAGAGATCGTGCAAGAAGAAGAAAGTTCTCCCATCGAACCATTAGAGAAAATGGCGACAGTGGTATCGATCTTTGGTGGCTCACGGCGTTCCAATCCTGCGCCTGAGACAACTACTGATAATCAGGCAGAACAGCATGCAGAAATTGAGAAAGAAGTTTCTTCAGCGGAAACAGAAACAAAAAGTCCTGGTGCTCAAGTTGTGGATGATATTTTTGCGCGACTGCGAGCATCTTCGCCTGCAGAAGTTGCAAAAAATATTGCCAAAGAAGCCAAAGAAGCCAAAGAGTCAAAAATTAAACTGGTGAAATCACTGCCCAAAAAGCCAATTGCAATTACGCCTATTCTTGATACCCAAAAATTTTCAGATCGTGATGCTTCCATTGCTCCATTGATTGTCAATATGTCAAAAAAATTGAAGCGTGTCGGTGCTGACGAACTCAATGCAGTTCTTGAGCATCTCAACGTCAAAAAATCTTCGCTTGAGATTGCAGCGATTGTTGGTACAACTTCGGTGCACACCAAACATCATGCTGTCGCTATTAACGATGACATCATGGCGGCTGCCACTGAAGGTGCTAAGTCCATGAAGTCCTTTGGGGGCTCAACAAAACGCATCACTAAAAAAGCAGTTGGAGATGCCGTAAACGCGATGTTGCTCGAAACAATTGTGCAACCGCTACGAGATCGCCTCGCTCAAATTGTTGTTGACTCCAACGCAAACCGTGATGAGATTGCTAAAGCAGTACGCAGTATGTATCGAGACTGGAAACTCACTCATATCGATGCCCACACAGAAGATCTAGCGTGCGTTGCATACAGCATGGGGTCACACTTGTCACTCGAGGTTGGTACTCCCGTGTGCTGGATGGTCGACCCTAACGGACCAGAGTGCGCAGATGCTGAGGATAATGCGTTGTCTGGCGTGACTCCCTGTGGAGAAAAGTTCCCAACAGGACACGTGCACCCACTTGCACATTCGGGCTGCCGTTGTTTGGTCGCACCTCCTACGCACTAGCGTGAGAGATTGTGCGTAACCCTTCCGATCTTCCCCCATCCTCTGGCCCAACTGGTCCGCGAGGACCATCCTTTCCATTCACCCGACCTTCATTTAAAAAACCAAGTCGAGGGCGATTGGTGGTGTCAATCGTTTTGGCAGTCATCTTTGGTCTTTTCTTAAGCGCCAAGAGTCTCTCTGCTTTCTATATCAATGTCCTCTGGTTTGACAGCCTTGACCGAACAGACCTCTATTGGGGAATCCTGCGTTCTAAAGCAGAACTTGGACTCCTCTTTTCTTTGGTTCTTGCGCTTGCTTTTTGGGTAAATATTTTTATTACAGACCGATTGGCGCCAGCAACGTTGCCCAACACGCCTCAAGATCTCGCTATCGGGCGAGTACGCGACATCACATCAAAACGCAAGGGGCTCGTACGTCTTGTTGTGTCAGTCGTTTTTGGTCTCATGATCGGGCTCCCGATGTCATCGCACTGGGAAGAGTGGGTGTTGTTCCGCAATCATCAGTCTTTTTCTATTGATGACGCACAGTTCAACACCGATGTTGGGTTCTATATGTTTCGATTGCCGTTTCTTGAGTCCGTCGTGTCATGGGCATTCGGTGCTCTCATCATGGTGGTGCTCATCACACTTGTCTCCCATTTTTTAAACGGCAGCATTCGTCCGCAAGACAAAATTAATAAAATGTCGGCACAATCAAAGGTGCATATTTCAGTACTGCTTGCTGCAGCGGCGCTATTACGAGCTGCGAACTATTGGTTGTCGCGCTACAACCTCACACGCTCGTCACGAAGCGTTGTTGAAGGTGCTTTGTATACCGACATCAATGCGCAACTACCCGCCATTAATCTCATGATTTTGGTATCAGTCGCTGTTGCGATTTTGCTTCTCTGGAACATTCGACAAAAGGGTTGGCGACTCCCGGCTCTTGCAGTCGGCCTTTGGGTTGTTGTTGCCATTGTTGCCGGGGCTGTCTATCCAGCAATCGTGCAAAGATTCGTCGTGCAACCAAGCGTCAGCACTCGTGAACTTCCGTTCATCTCACGCAACATCGAAGCAACAAAAGCGGCAATGGGACTTTCAAACGTTGAACGTGTGCCAACTACATCGGGCACGGCAACTGTGGCAGACATTGATGCCAATGACATCGCACTTCGAGATATACGGCAACTTGATCCTGCGCAGATGCGCGACAGATTTAAACTTGACCAAGGCTTAACATCGTTCTATTCAGTAGTTGATCTCGATGTTGATCGCTATCTCGTAGATGGTCGCGTGCAACAACTGTTGGTTGCTTCGCGCGAACTTAATCCCGCTGGTATCCCCAACCGCACATGGGTTGCGCGGCATCTCATCTACACCCACGGCTGCGGAATTGTTGCTGCCCCTGCAAGCGTAATTACTGCGGACGGCCGTCCTAATTACATTGACCTTAAGGTCACTAAGCCGCAGTTGTATTTTGGTGATGGTCTTGATGGATACGCGCTTGTCGACACGGATCAGGCGGAGCAAGCGTGTCCAAATACCAAAGCCTCACAATATGATGCTGATTCCGGTATCAAGATCAGCGGTGGATTGCGCAAAGTTGCGATGGCGGTGAACTTTGGCGAGTACAACTTGTTTGGCTCTAATCTCATTACCGATAAATCTCGGATGTTGTTAGTGCGCGACGTGCGCGACCGCGTTAGCAAGATTGCTCCATTTTTGCAATACGACAGTGACCCGTATCCAGTTGTTGTTAAAGGCGAAGTCTCATGGGTCATTGATGCCTTCACAACATCTACCCGCTATCCGTATGCACAATCAGCAAATATTGATCAAATCAGTTTCGGAAGTGGGCTCAACCGTTCATTTAACTATGTCCGAAATAGTGTCAAAGCAGTTGTCAATGCGTATTCCGGAGACGTCACATTTTATATTGTCGATTCTGTCGACCCCATTGCAAAAGCATGGCAAGCAGCTTTCCCTAAACTGTTCCGTCCTATTTCTGAGGTCGACCCAGAGTTGAGTGCCCACTTCCGTTATCCAGAAGATCTTTTCCGTGTGCAATCAAATATTTATGGCAAGTATCAATTTGACGATGCAACATTATTTTTCAACAGAGATGCTGCATGGAGCGTTGCTCAAGCGCCACCAAATGCACCAGAGTCATCTTCTGGAGTTGGCATTGCAGCGACTGGGCTTGATGCTGTTGACTCCGCCACCGTTCTTGATGCGAACGTGTTGAGGTTTAGCCCGTACTACACCATTTTCCACGCACCCGGTGCGGTAGATAAAAAAGGCACATTCGCAATGTTGCGTCCGTTCGTTCCGTTTTCATCTGATGACAGTCGCAAAGAGTTGCGCTCAATCATGGTGGTATCAAGCGATCCAGCAACGTATGGCAAGATCACTGTTTTTGACCTGGCAACACCATTGCCTCCCGGACCAGCAACAATCGCTGCTGAGTTCGAAAGTGAGCCGGCGATTTCTGCAACAATCACGCCACTCGACCAACGCGGATCTCGCGTGACATACGGAGACCTCCAGATTGTTCCTGTCGGAAAATCCTTTATGTATGTGCGACCAATGTATGTTTTGCCAGACGGCGCCGACGCTAAACAAGTCTTCGTTCGCAAAATTCTGGCCTGGTACAACAACAAGTCGGTTATCGGTAACAGCGTGACTGCTGTTGTCGCACAACTCTTTCCTGGCTACACAGGGGACTTGGGTGACCGTGTCGGAGGTTCATCAACTGTCACAACAACGACCGTCGCTCCATCAACAGGAGGCTCTACTCCTGGCACAACAGTGCCAGCCACAAGCACATCGACTCCAAAAGAGTTACTGGCTCAAGCAGATGCGTTATTTGTTCAGGCTGATGCTGCCTTGGCGAGTTCACCCCCAGATTTCAGTACCTACCAAGAAAAACTTGCGCAGGCTCGTGAACTGGTTCGCCGAGCGTTGGCAACACTCGCAAACTAATGAGGTCGACGCAACTGTTCGGCTAGCGCAGCAAGATCCTGACGAAATGCAATCTCGTATCGGGCTTGCTCGTTGGCCAAACGAACTTGGGAATTTCGGAGCAGTGTAAGTGACTCAGCAGTGAGCGCATCTTCTGGTCGTTGTGAAAGGGATTCGATGTCATTACCGAGTTCGTGCAGTTGACGGGATAACTCTGCTCCCATTCCGGAGACTTTCCCTTCGATCATTGTTAGTCGCTCCGCAAACTCCAGAGCAGATTGGCGCTCTCGGGCTACGAGGTCGTTCTGTTGCTGTATATCAGCGCGTAACTGCTCAATCTCGCGACCCAAAGCAACCAGCGCATCCCGAGTTTCTTTTTTGGAACGATTGAACATATATGCGTCACAGTCATTGATACGAAGAGGATTACCTGCACTCCACGGTAGTTGCTAGGTCGGTACCCATGGGGGAGCAAATAGGCAATCACGCCTCGTGGCACTATATTGTCGGAATGTCTCAAAAACCTGAAGTCACTATTCCTGATTCTGCGCCACCTTCTGATCTCGTGATCGAGGACATCACCGTTGGTGATGGTGATGAGGCGGTCAAGGGCAAGAACGTGGCTGTTCATTATGTTGGCGTTGCCTACAGCACCGGAAAGCAATTTGATGCGTCATGGGATCGAGGAGACACATTTGACTTTCGACTCGGTGGTGGTCAGGTCATCGCTGGTTGGGATCAAGGCGTGGCAGGAATGAAAGTAGGGGGACGTCGCCGACTCACTATTCCCGCTCACTTGGGATATGGACAACAAGGAGCAGGCGGCGTCATCAAGGGTGGCGAGACCCTCGTCTTCGTAGTTGATCTCGTCAATGTTTTTTAAAGGCGCCTCATCGTTGCGTTGAATTTTGCGGCAACATATGTCGCCGCCTCCAATAACGGCGCATCGGGCCGAGACCAAATTTCTTAGTAACTGCAAAAAATAGCGTCGTCACTAACACTCGTTGCCAAATTGTCATTGTGGCAATTCGAGGCGCAAGTACGACAGCAATAATTAACGACATCGGATACACCCATGCGATGTCCGCTACGAATTTTCCATATTTTGTTCGATGGCGTTCGCTATTTCCCTGTGCGATAAAGAATTCATCTGTTCCGGCAGTCACTGTGATTCTTTCGGTCAGAATCATTTCGTCCACTTGAGAAAGCAATTCTTCACGCCGTTGAGATCGCTCCCATCGACGCAAGTGCAGCGCATCTATAAATCGAAACACCATTTGGTACGCATCGGAGTCCACTCCAGGATGCAAAACAGCGGCACCTAGACATCCCGGTGCTTCCTGCACTGCTGTGAGCATTTCATTGCACCACACCGCAAAGGCGTCGCCCTGCCCTGGCGCAATCGTGCGGGCGATCGTGACGGTCACGCTCCCTGGTGCGATGCGTGGCAACTTACCCGTATCGAACGGTCCAGTGAGATTTGACATATTGGCAACCGTACATCTGTCGTGGCACCCAATTGGTGACGAGTGTGAGGTTGCGAGAAGGCCATTGCGCTCAGTACCGTAGGGGGTCATCACGACGCGGGGTGGAGCAGTCCGGTAGCTCGTTGGGCTCATAACCCAAAGGTC
>JAEMRC010000077.1:2170-9312 GCA_016463545.1 Ilumatobacteraceae bacterium | reverse complement strand
ACTTCTTGACAGTGCATCTACCTAAAAACAAAGAAACAATTGGGCTCATTGGTCGCGAGATGTTGCTCAAGGCAAAACCATCATTGCGCGTGATCAATGTTGCACGCGGTGGCATCGTTGATGAGGCAGAACTTGCCGAAGCAATCAAGTCCGGAGTAATTGCGGGTGCTGCGCTTGATGTATTCAATAAAGAACCAACAACTCAATCACCACTTTTTGGCCTAGACGGCGTGGTCGTCACTCCGCATTTGGGTGCGAGCACGCGCGAAGCCCAAGATAAGGCAGGCGATGACATCGCCGACATGATTAATTTGGCATTAGCCGGAGACTTTGTGCCGTATGCCGTCAATATTTCTGCTGCCGATGCAAACGAAACTCTGAAACCGTTCTTACCGCTAGCCGAACGCCTTGGTCGATTGTTTGCTTCGATGGCTGGCTCTCAGCCTGGACAACTCGAAGTCATTGCCACGGGAGAAATCGCTGGCTATGACACTCGTATTTTGACGCTGAGCGCTCTCAAAGGATTCTTCTCGATTGTGCAAAACGATCCGGTGACGTATGTAAATGCTCCCCAGATTGCTGCGGCTGCAGGTATAGAAATCAAAGAGACAAAAGTAGCAACTGGTTCTTCTAATAGCGACTATGTCAACTTGGTGACACTGCGTGCCGGAAGCCATAGCTTGGCAGTGACTCTTGTTGGACCACGACGACAGGCTCGCATCGTGATGGTGGATGACCACATCACTGACATGCCACCGTCTGATCACATGTTGGTTGTTCGCAATGATGATCGTCCAGGTGTGATTGGCTTAGTCGGAACATTGCTCGGAAACGCTGGAGTCAATATTGCAGACATGGACGTTGGTCGTGCCCTGACTGCAGGCACAGCACTGATGGTGATTTCGCCGTCTGCTGCAGTGTCAGACGATGTGTTAGATGCTCTTCGTCAAGCGCCCGGAATCATTGAAGTCACGGCGCTACACGCCTGACGCGCAACGATTACACCAGCGATGCTGCCGTTGCTCGAGCGGCATCGTGTGCGCCAGATGCGTAGTCTGTGTCACTTGCATACAGGATTGCGCGAGAAGAATTGACAATCAAACCACGACCCACGCTGTTAGAGCCATGAGTGACAACTGCGTGCGGATCGCCACCTTGGGCTCCAACACCAGGAACAAGCAATGTCATATCGCCGACAATCTCGCGAACAATTTTGAGTTCTTCTGGATACGTGGCACCGACGACAAGTCCAACTTCACCTTTCGTTGCCCAATCAGTGGCCGCCCGAGTAGCGACGTGTTGGTATAGGGGCAGGCCATTACTCACTTGAGACTGAAATTCGCCGCTTCCGCTATTGGACGTGCGACATAAAACAAACACACCTTTTCCGGCATGTGCCAAGAAGGGTTCGATGCTGTCTGTGCCTAAATACGGACTAACGGTGACAGCATGTGCGCCGTAGCGGTCAAATGCTTCGCGCGCATATAGTGCGGCAGTGTCTCCGATGTCTCCGCGCTTGGCATCAAGAATCAACGGGATAGTGGGGTGATTGGCGCGAATATGTTGACAAAGTTCTTCGAGTTGTTTTTCTGCTCCAACTGCTGCGAAGTAAGCAATCTGGGGTTTAAAGGCGCAGACAAACTCAGCAGTGGCATCGACAATGTCGATGCAGAATCTGGCGATACTGCCAACGTCATTGCGCAGCGCGCTCGGAAACTTGTCTGGATCTGGATCTAGCCCGACACACAACAGCGAGCCGGTCGCTGCCCAGCGTGCGTTAAGCGTAGAAAGAAAACTCACGGACGAGTATCAGCCTTCGATCGTGATCGCTGCGGTTGGGCAGAGGTCTGCTGCTTGCGTTGCCTTTTCGCGCAGTTCTTCACCGGGGTTTTCTTGCAAAATGTAGAGGTATCCATCTTTGCGAACTTCAAAGATCTCTGGAGCAACTTGCGTGCATGCTCCTGTTGACGCACAAATATCAAAGTCAACGCTTACTTTCATCTTGAATCCTCCTGGGTATTCTTTGGTCGATTTGTTGGCCCTGCGTATTGATATACAAGGTCTACTTTAAAACTAGTCGCAGAACACGCAAGTTGTGTATTTTAAGAGGCGCGACCTTGACGTTCGTATGCTGCGAGCACGGCACGCAGTGAGGCAGAGATGATGTTTGGGTCAATTCCGACCCCCCAACGAGTGTTGCCATCATTGTCGACGGTCTCTACATAGGCAACTGCAGTGGCCTCTGAGCCCTGACCAATGGCATGTTCTGCGTAGTCCACGACATCAATCTGAGCGTTGAGCCCTGTTCGGAGTGCATGCACAAAGGCATCGATTGGTCCATTGCCTTCGCCGCGAAGAGTCTGATGTTGACCATCGATCACCAACTGCGCCGTGATGCTGGTGAGACCAGAGTCTGAGTCGCTATGCAGTTCATGTCCGTGCAAGATGCATGCCGGTTCTGTAGGCAAGTACTCATTTTGAAATGTCAGCCACAACAAAGGAGGACTAATCTCGGTGCCCGAGTCTTCAGTGATGTGCTGAATAGTTTGCGAAAATTCAATTTGCAATCGACGCGGCAGATCGAATCCATGCTCTGCTTGCATGATGTATGCAACGCCACCTTTTCCGGACTGACTGTTGACACGAATGACTGCTTCGTAACTGCGACCGACATGCTTGGGGTCGATTGGTAAATATGGAACTCCCCATTGGTCGTAGTCCTTTGCGAGCGCTTGGAAGCCTTTCTTAATGGCATCTTGATGACTGCCAGAAAATGCGGTGTATACCAAGTCGCCGACATACGGATGTCGAGGGTGTACAGGCAAACGGTTGCAGTATTCAGCGACACGACGCAAGGAGTCAATGTCGCTGATATCAAGCTCAGGGTCAACGCCGTTCATGAACAAGTTCATGGCCAAGTTCACAAGATCAACATTGCCAGTGCGTTCTCCGTTGCCAAAGAGTGTTCCCTCAACACGATCAGCACCGGCCATCACGCCGAATTCTGCAGCCGCAACCGCGCAACCACGATCGTTGTGGGGATGCAAGGAAATAACGACACAGTCGCGTCGTGGAATATGACGAATGAACCACTCAATAACGTCGCCATAGACGTTAGGGGAGTAACACTCGACAGTTGCTGGCAGATTGAGGATGAGTGGATTCTCTGGCGTTGGTTCGAGAACATCCATCACAGCCGTACAAATCTCGATGGCGAACTCAGGCTCGGTGAGCGTAAAGCTCTCGGGCGAGTATTCGTAGCGCACTTTTGTTTCTGGAATAGTCTCTTCGAGCTTGCGACACAATTTTGCGGCGTTGACTGCAATGTCAATTACGCCTTCTTTTTCGAGTCCAAAGACAACCTTGCGCTGTAATGGATTCGTTGAGTTATAAAAATGCATAATCGCACGCGGTGCACCTTTAATGCACTCGTATGTGCGCTCAATTAACTCTGGGCGACACTGCACGAGCACTTGGATAATGACATCGTCAGGTATTAAATCTTCTTCAATCAATTGACGAACAAAGTCATAGTCAGGTTGACTAGCAGAAGGGAAGCCGACTTCAATTTCTTTGAAACCCATCTTGACGACAGTGTCAAACATGCGACGCTTGCGCTCTGGGTCCATTGGGTCGATCAGTGCTTGATTGCCGTCGCGCAAATCGACACTGCACCACAAAGGCGCCTTCTTGATGACCGTGTTGGGCCATGTGCGGTCGGTGAGCACCACCGGAACCGTTGGCGCGTATTTATCAAAAGCCATCTTCTTGGGAGTCACATTATTGGGTGGCATATCTAGTCCTTGTTGTGGGTCTGGTGTTCGTTGGTTTTGCAGTCGAGAGAATCAATGAGTTCGGATAAATAAAAAACCTCCTGGCCAGAGCGCAGGAGGTTTCGACAACAGCAGTATGGGGCTGTCGCCGTCACATAAGTAGCAGGTTCTGGCTCTTGTAAGTCACGTCTCTAACTTACACCAAGAAACCGACAAATTGCCATAGGGTTTGTGGATCACGCCGGCGTTGCCACGCGGATACTGCAGTACTTCGTTAGAACCCAACACCAGTAAGCGTGTTGGGGGAGAACTCAGGAAATATCAGATCTCGCATCTGCTCCGACTGGGGAGTGACGGGTGACGAGATCGTCGAGTTCATCGCTGAATGCTGGCTCGATTGGCACTAAGAGTGACTGCCAATCGTAGGGCTGTCCTTTGCGGCCACATGTCTGTGAACCATTACATACTGCATTCATGAATTACTCCAAACCTGGGGTGGCTTTGCTCAATGTGTTATCGAGCTCTGACCGTTGATGTTTCCTTTCTGTGCGGAGAGATTCCGCAACAGGCAGAGTGACCATACTTGTTTTGAAAACATTTATCTACTGTCTGACCTATCAGCCGATACTGAGCAGTGAGTCAGCCATTAGGGCTTTGCTGCAGGTAGCCTGTGACACACATGCCTCAGCGCCATCAGACCCCTCAGGCCGATGCTGACCGTTACGAACCCACCGGATTTGCGTCAATCGGCGTACCCGAGAATGTCGATCGCGGCCTCTTCGCAGCCGGCTTCACTGCACCATTTGCAATCCAGACAGAAGCGATACCTGTTGCACTGAGCGGTGTCGACGTGTGTGGACGCGCCCGAACTGGCTCTGGTAAGACACTTGCATTCGGAGTGCCGATGATGGCGCGGATGGATGTTGCTGCGCAGGTGCGTGCGCCACGTGGCGTGGTGTTGGTGCCCACTCGTGAACTGGCCTTGCAAGTAGCAGAGGTGCTCGAACCAATCGGAAAATCCTGCGGACGTCGTGTGCTCGCCGTCTACGGCGGAGCCTCTCGTGATGATCAGATCGATGCACTCGCTAAAGGAATCGAACTCATTGTGGCGACACCACTGCGCTTGATTGACCTGATGAAGGCTGGCGAAGTGTCCATGAAAGATATTCAAGTCGTCGTTCTTGACGAAGCAGATCGCATGGCCGACGATGGCTTTACGCCACAAGTGGAATGGATCCTGCGACATGTCACTGGTGAACACCAAACGATGTTGTTCTCAGCAACTCTTGATGGTCAGGTCGGAAACCTAGTTCGTCGATACATGAAATCTCCGACAGAAGTATCGATTGATGCACCCACCGACACAGTCGGAACAATGCATCATTTGTTTCTAGCGGTGCACAAACTAGACAAAGACCGGGTCATCAACGTGGTCGCCGCTGGTGGCGGAAAGACCCTTGTCTTTTGTGACACGAAACGTTTGTGTGATCGCGTCACCGAGAACTTGCAAGATCTTGGGACAAAAGTTGCCGCTATTCATGGTGACCTTACGCAAGCTGCTCGAGAAAAAGCGCTTGCACGATTTACAAAAGGTGAAATTAATATTTTAGTTGCCACAGATGTTGCAGCACGCGGTATCGATATTGATGACATCGGCGTTGTTATTCACTATGCACCGCCGATTGATCCAAAAAACTATTTACACAGATCAGGCAGAACAGCACGTGCCGGCAGAGATGGTTGGGCAGTCACGCTTGCTGAATACAACCAGCACACGACATGTCGCATCATTCAGCGTGCGTTGCGACTCCCAACCGATGTGCCTACTGAGGTTTTCAGCAATGATGAGCGTTTAAGCGACTTGCGAAAGTTTCTTTCGTAAGTTATTTGCTGAGCCAGGCCGGACGTCTGGTCTCAAATGAATCAATCTCATTCTGATGTGACAGGGTGATGCCGATGTCGTCAAGACCATTCAAAAAGCGATGTTGGGTTGACGGATCCATCGGAAACGAAACCGATAATCCCGCAGCAGGGACTTCAACTAAAAGCCGTTCCATGTCAACTGTGATTTCTGTGGACGCATCAGACTCAATGAGGTCCCACAACTGGTGCACAATCGTTTCGTCAAGCACTACAGGGATGAGACCATTTTTAGTGCAGTTATTTCTGAAAATATCACTGAAGCTTGGTGCTATTACTGCGTTGAATCCGTATTGCTGAATTGCCCACACAGCGTGTTCGCGAGACGAGCCAACTCCAAAGCTTGGACCCGCAACCAAAATAGTTGCGCCAACGTATCGCTCGTCGTTCAGTACAAAACTTCGGTCATCGCGCCATGTCGAAAACAGACCAGCCTCAAAGCCAGTTCGCTCAACGCGCTTCAGCCATTCCGCAGGGATGATTTGATCTGTGTCGACATCACTGCGTTTGAGCGGAATCGCGGTTCCAGAAACAATGCGAACGATTTTCATGATAAGTCTCCTGGTGTAGCGAAGTGACCAGCAACAGCGGTTGCTGCAGCGATAGCGGGCGACACCAGATGAGTGCGACCGCCACGACCTTGACGTCCTTCAAAATTGCGATTGCTTGTGCTGGCGGCTCGTTCTCCTGGGGCTAATTTGTCAGGGTTCATTGCTAGGCACATTGAGCATCCTGGTTCGCGCCAATCTGCTCCGGCCGCAATAAAAATCTTGTCGAGGCCTTCTGCTTCTGCTTGCTTTTTTACGGCATGACTGCCAGGCACAACCATCGCGCGCTTGACCGTGACTGTGCGACCCTTTAGTACTGCAGCAGCAGCACGTAAGTCCTCGATGCGGCTGTTGGTACATGATCCAATAAAAACCGTGTCAACCGTGATGTCACGAATTCGAGTTCCGGCAGTGAGTCCCATGTATTCGAGTGCTCGCGCGATGGAGTCAGCCCCAGTGGCATCAGTAGCGTCAGCAGGTGAAGGCAACACTGAGTCGATGCTGATTACTTGGGCAGGATTTGTTCCCCATGACACCTGTGGTCGCAATGTGGATGCGTCAATAGTGACTTCGCGATCCCATTTGGCACCATCATCTGTGTGCAAGTGGCTCCATGCAGCCACCGCTTCATCCCATTGTTCGCCACTTGGTGCATGAGCGCGACCCTTGAGATATGTAAATGTTGTTTCGTCCGGTGCGATGAGTCCAGCGCGAGCGCCTGCTTCGATAGACATGTTGCACACCGTCATGCGACCTTCCATTGACAAGGCACGAATCGCAGCGCCTCGGTATTCGATGACATGTCCGATACCGCCACCTGTTCCGATAGTGCCGATGATTGCTAAAACGATGTCTTTAGCAGTGACGTCACTCGGCGCAAGACCTTCGACATTGACGGCCA
>JAEMRC010000077.1:0-2070 GCA_016463545.1 Ilumatobacteraceae bacterium | reverse complement strand
ACAATGGTCATTCCGGGCAATGTGCGACCTTGTTCTGGTCCGATGACATGCACGATTCCTTGATTAGGGTCGCCCATCGGAAAGAGTGTGACGTTAAATTCTTTGGCATTGTCGCGCAACACTTGCACTTGTCGCGCTGAAATCGGGTCGGCGATGGGCAGATGAATATCTGCAGTGGGCACATTGTGATCTTCTGTAGCAAGAGTGAGTTCTGGTCGGCGCACTGTGCGTCCTGATAAACGCAATCCGTCAAATGCTTGAGGGCTCGTCACCTCGTGTACGAGATGGAGATCGATATAAAGCAAATCAGGTTCGTCGGTGGCCTGATGGATGACATGGTCATCCCATACTTTTTGCGGCAATGTTTTGGGTGACATCACATCCGTCCTTTGCTTTCTTTATCTCACTATATGGGATAGACTTCCTAACTAATGGACATTGTATCGGGAGTTGGAGTCATAGACAAGGCATTTGTAGTGCTCAACGCCCTGGCAGAGCGCCCCCATTCATTAGCGACAATTGTGCAGGCCACCGACATGCCTCGCGCAACTGCGCATCGGCTGTTGCTGGCGCTTGAGCAACATGGTGCTGTGCGTCGCATGACAGATGGACAATTTTGTCTTGGTACAGCGCTCATCGGTCTTGGCGTGGGTGCTCAGATGCAGTATCCGTTTGTTGAGCAAGCACGACGCGTTGCACACGATCTTCGCGATGCGATTGGCGAGAGCGTGCAGGTATATGTAGCCGAAGCAGCAGGTCGTCGATGCATAGTTTCGTTCGAGTCAACACACGGCCTGCGATGGATTGTTCCGGAAGGTTCTTTGTTGCCATTGTCGCGAGGAAGCGCTGGCCGATTGTTGGCAGGACACAAGTTGTCAGTCGGTGGATGGATTGAGTCAGTAGAAGAACGCGAGAAAGGAGTGGCGTCAGTCAGCGCACCGATTTTTGATAGTGATGGCGATGTCATCGCAGCACTCAGCGTGTCTGGTCCGCTTGAGCGATTGTCGCGAACACCTGGCAAAAAATATGGTGCGAAGTTAGTAAAAGCAGCGAGGTTGTTGCGTTAAGCAGTGCTGAGCAACTTGACTAACAGGATTTAGAGAACTTCGCGTGCATTCACCGCAGTTGGCAACAGCCAACCGCGCATCATCCATCGCTCGGCAAGTTTTTTACCTTTTTCATCTCCCATATCAAATCCAGCAACTGTGGATGCTGGTGCAACCATCCCCCAGAGACATTGCAATTGAAACTCTGACCAAAATGTCTCCCATGTGTAATCGCTCACGCCAAGAGCAAGAAGTTCATCGTGATACAGATGCAACAATCGCATTCCGTCAGATTGCCAGATATCTGGTTCGACGGATGAATTAAAGAGATACTGCACATCTTGTGCCGGTGTTGCCTTGAGAACCATCTGAAAATCAATCATCATCATGTCGGTTGCGTCGTCGTTAAAGAAAATATTTTCAAGTCGTAAGTCACCATGACACAGCGTTTTCGCAGCGGCACCTGTACGTTGCAGAATTTCTTCGAACTTGTCTGTTGTATCTCGTCCGAGAGAGACGGCCTCTTGTCCCAACTTTGAGACCCACTCGCTTTCAATGACGGGCATCGCGCCGCGCATGATGTCGGGCACAACTGCCATTTGGACAGGACTGTCATTTGTGGGCAGCCAGTCATACATGTCAAGGTCTGGATGCAACCACCAAGCAGCATGCCATTTCGCTATCTGTCGCAAGGTGAGTTCGAGTTGAGCGATATTTGCTCCACTCAGTTGATCCCCAACCTCAAGATGTGCGATTTCTTCCAAGATAAGAACAAATTCACCAGCCGCAATGTCCATGTCTGCGTACAAACAGTGCACCGAAGCAGTGGGAGTGCGTGCGGCAAGTTCGCGAAAGAAATTTGTTTCGCGGACATAAATGCCAAGCGCAAGTGCAACCGCCTTGTTCTCTGGTGCAGTCGTGGGTAATTTGAGAACCATCTGGGTAGGCGCAGACGTCGGCTTGCTGTATTGCACCACGAGGCGCGCAAGAACTCCGAACACACCAGTGCCACCGCCAAGAGATT
>JAEMRC010000006.1 GCA_016463545.1 Ilumatobacteraceae bacterium | reverse complement strand
GCGACCGCCACCGTATCCGCCGCCGCCTTCACGACGTGGACCATCAGAACGTCCCTCAGAACGTCCACCAGAACGTCCACCTGAGCGACCGCCACCGTAGCCGCCGCCGCCTTCACGACGTGGACCAGAGCGACCGCCACCCGAACGACCACCGCCTGAGCGACCGCCACCTTCGCGACGAGGCCCGCGTGGGTCTTCGATGATTGGCATTTCGCGGAACACTCGCTCACCAGGAGCAAGTGTTTGCAAGAACGTATCGTCTGGAGCAACTTTGGTTGTTGTAGCAGTGATGCCGGCTTCTTGTGTGAGTTTTTTTACGGAGCGACGTTGCTGATCGGTCATCATGGTGACGACTGTGCCAGATGCTCCAGCACGCGCTGTTCGACCAGAGCGATGCAAGAAAGCCTTGTGTTCTTCTGGTGGATCAGCATGAATAACGATGGCGATGTCGTCAACGTGAATTCCGCGTGCAGCGATGTCTGTGGCAACCAGTGTCTCAACCTTGCCGGCGGAATACGCAGCAAGATTCTTGGCACGCACTGCTTGTGACAAGTTGCCGTGCAGTTCAAGGGTAGGAACGCCCGCTTTGATGAGCTGTTCTGTCAGGCGCTTGGCACCATGCTTGGTGCGAGTGAAGACGAGTGATTTTCCGGGGGCAGCACACAGATCTGCAATGACAGCAACGCGAGTATCGGTATTGACGTGCAATACGTGATGCTCCATTTCATCAATCTGGTATTGATCTGAGTCAACTTCGTGTGTGACTGGATTGTTGAGGTAGGTCTTGACAAGTCCTGCGATTCCGCGATCAAGAGTTGCAGAGAACAGAAGTCGCTGGCAATCTTTTGGAGTGTCATCAAGAATCTGCTTGACGTGTTGCAAGAATCCAAGATCAGCCATGTGGTCGGCTTCGTCGAGCACTGTCACTTCAGCATCATCCATGCGAACATGTCCTGATTCCATGAGGTCGACAAGTCGACCTGGGCAAGCAACGACAACGTCAACTCCGTCACGCATGGCTTGAATTTGGCCGTTGTAAGCAACGCCGCCATACACAGTGGTGAAACGCATGTGTAATGCGCGAGCAAATGGCGCGAGTACGTCGCGCACTTGATTGGCTAGTTCACGCGTTGGGACCAAGATCACCGCACGCGGTGAGTTGGGGCGGCGTTCAAAATTTGATTCGTCAAGACGGGCAAGCATTGGCAGAACGAAAGAAAGCGTTTTGCCTGAACCTGTACGTCCGCGACCCAATGTGTCGCGACCAGCAAGCGCGTCAGGAATTGCCGCGATCTGGATGGGAAATGGTGCTGTAATTCCTTGTTCGTCAAGTACGGCGACTAAGGGCGCAGGCAAACCGAGGTCTGCAAAAGTGAGGGGACGTTCGTCCACCATAATATTCTCCAATGATAAGGGGATAAAGCCACAGATACCGGTGTGTACCAATGGGCGCACCGAAGTGCAATTAGCACACTAACGCCCCTTTTTCCAAAAAACTCAAAGACGGTGAGATTAATCCTGGAGAACAAATTTTATAGCTGTATTGCCGACTCGTTTGGATGGTCTCAACAACCCTCCGATAGCGCCGAATACATGAAGCAGGCGTCCTAATACGAAATATTTGGTGCGAATTGCTCGAGCGACTTGCTCGGATGATATTTCATCCAGCACACATGATGTTCCGTGGTAGATCGTTGCATCGGGCTTGACTGCGCCACTGCGATCGCACACGCAAACAGTGATGTTGGGGTTCTTGGCGATGCGTTTGATTTTAAATGATGAAGCACCGGTGGTGAAGCCGTAACCGTCTGCAAATGGCACGACCCACACAGCGGTTGAGACCGGTGTTCCGTTGCTCTTCAGCGAGGAAAACGCGATGTATTTCGCTGAATCTATTTCATTAATCACGTCGGGGAGGGGGGACTCGAACCCCCGGCCTCCTGGTCCCAAACCAGGCGCGCTACCAAGCTGCGCCACTCCCCGGTATCAGAGAATCTACCGTTTAAAGTGCGCGTTTTGCTTCGCGATAAAGACGACGCGCAGTTTTTCCGATTGGAGCGAGATGACGGTGATCAAGGTCACCACGTTCGTGACCCGTCACAAAGAGCACGCGATAGCGCTGCCAGTTAAAGCCATTGGCAAGAACCACCTTTCCGTGGGTGCCGAGTTCGACACCATCTAGGTCGACAGTGCTCATCACGGTGTCTCCGAGTTTGAGATCAATTTGTCCTTCGTGGGGATGGGCAAGTGCATGGGGTTTCCAGAGCGGCATGTTCTTAGTCTTGCTCATGACACCCCCGAACAGCGAAGCAATCGGACAAGTACGCACCCTGAGCGTGACGCCGATACACTTCTGAGCCTGTGAAAAGTACGATCGAGGCCCTCGAAGGCAACAAAGTCAAGTTATCCATCGAACTAGAAGAAGCCGAGTTTGATCGCGAAATCGATGCGGCCTTTCGAAAGATCGCCAAAGAAATCCGTCTCCCCGGATTTCGTCCCGGCAAGGCACCCCGCCAAGTGGTGGAGGCTCGCATCGGTAAAGATGCCGCACGAACGCAAGCAATTCAAGATGCCATTCCGGAATACCTCAGTCGTGCTGTGCGCGAACACGATGTGGACATTATTGCCACGCCAGATGTTGAACTAAAAGAAGGTCAAGAAGCAGGAGTCGTAAAATTTGATGCGACCTGTGAAATTCGCCCAGAAATAACTGTGCCGGGATACACGGGGTTGCGCATTGAGTTGCCGTCTCCAGAAGTAACAGATGAAAACCTTGAAGAAGTCATCATCGGAGAGCGACGTCGTCATGGTGTTTTGACTGACGTCGATCGTGCAGCTGCGACAGGTGATTACGTCATAGTCGATCTTGCTGGCTTGCGAGATGGAGCACCAGTCGTTGGCCTCAATACCGAGGATTGGACATATGAGATCGGTCGCGGATGGGTTGCCCCTGGCTTTGATGATCAACTCATAGGTGCTGTGGCAGGAGCAGAACTGACATTTACTGCCACTCCGAACGGAACCGAAATACCAGCGGACTTTGTTGTGAAGGTACAAAAAGTGCAAACACTTGATTTGCCAGAACTCACTGACGAGTGGATACAAAACACTATTCCTGAATTTGATTCTGTTGCCGCATGGAAAGATTCAACTCTTGAACGGCTCACGACAGGCCGACTGAATCAGATGCGAAACTCTGTTGTTGACAAAGTCACTGATGGCTTGGCCGAACTTGTTGATATTGAAGCGCCCGAGTCAATGGTCAATGGTGATCTTCAGGGGCGTGTTCAAAATACGATTTCGCAGTTTCAACAGCAAGGAATTGCCCTTGACCAATGGCTGTCGGCGACTGGTCAAGACCCTGAGTCGTTTATCGAGGGTCTCAAGGCGCAGTCACAAAAGGCCGTCAAAGTAGATCTTGCGCTTCGAGCAGTTGGCGTTGCTCAAAAGATAGAAGTGACTGATGAAGACATTGAGTCTGAGTACGAAATGATCGCTGTGCGCGTGCAACAATCACCTGACCAAGTGCGCAAGGCATACGAACAAAACGATGCGGTGCAGGACTTGACAACCCAGATACGTAAATCCAAGACTCTGGATTGGCTGCTCCATAACGTGGAGTTTGTCGATGCCGACGGCAACACCCTTGAGCGTGACACAGTGTTAGGGCACAGCGACCACGACCACGACCACGACCACGACCACGACCACGACCACGACCACGACCACGACACAAAGGATGCAGAGTGAATTTTCAAAACTATTACGTACCAAGTGTGACCGAACAGACCAGTCGTGGCGAGCGCGTCTATGACCTCTACAGCAAGTTGCTCAAAGAAAACATTATTTTCTTGGGAACACCCATCGACGACACCATTGCCAACTTGATGTGTGCACAACTCATTCATCTTGAGAGCGAAAACCCAGATCGTGATATCAACATTTACATCAACAGCCCAGGTGGTGACATCACAGCGCTGTTCGCAATCTACGACACGATGCAGTTCATTAAAAATGACATCGCCACGATTTGTTTGGGACAGGCAGCCTCAGCCGCAGCGGTGCTGCTAGCAGCCGGAACCAAGGGTAAACGCCTCGCGTTGCCACACAGCCGAGTGATGTTGCATCAGCCCTATGGCCAGGTCGGATACGGTCAGGTCACCGATCTTGAGATCGCCGCTCGTGAAATTATGCGCATGAGGGACCTTCTGGAAGAGGTTTTGGCCTTTCATACGGGCCAGACCACAGAACGGGTTCATGCCGATACTGACCGAGATTTCGTAATGGAAGCAAATGAGGCCCTCGCGTATGGCATTATCGATGATGTGATTTCATCGCGTCAGTTAACGGACCGTTCCGGCCCAATTCGCTGACCACAACCGAGAGGCGCCTCGTGGCAAAATTTGGAGACTCAGGAGAGATTCTGAAGTGCTCGTTCTGCGGTAAATCGCAGAAGCAAGTCAAAAAACTTATTGCTGGACCAGGTGTCTATATCTGCGATGAGTGTGTCGATCTCTGCAACGAAATCATCGAAGAAGAATTCGCCGAAAAAGGTGATGTGCGCTTTGAGGTGCTTCCGACCCCGCAAGAGACTCGAGAATTTCTTGATCAGTATGTTGTAGGTCAAGATCAAGCAAAAAAGGTTTTAGCAGTTGCTGTCTTTCATCATTATCGCCGCTTGCAATATCAACAGCAAAACAGCGGAGTACGCCGCGACGAAGTTGAACTCGCAAAAAGTAATATCTTGCTGCTCGGCCCAACTGGTTGCGGTAAAACACACATGGCTCAGACATTGGCACGTCTACTGAATGTGCCGTTCGCCATCGCAGATGCAACTGCTCTTACTGAAGCCGGATACGTCGGTGAAGACGTCGAGAACATTTTGCTGAAGTTGCTCCAGGCCGCCGACTTTGACGTAAAAAAGGCTGAGGCCGGAATTGTTTATATCGATGAAATCGACAAGGTTGCCCGTAAATCAGAGAACCCCAGCATCACGCGAGATGTATCAGGAGAAGGCGTACAACAAGCGTTGCTAAAAATCCTCGAAGGAACGGTTGCTTCTGTGCCGCCTCAAGGAGGCCGAAAGCACCCCCATCAAGAATTTATTCAGATCGATACGACGAATGTCTTGTTTATCTGCGGCGGAGCGTTTGCTGGCCTCGAACAAATTATCGAGCAGCGAATCGGTCACAAAGGTGTCGGTTTTCACGGAACAGTGAAATCCAAAGCAGAAAAAGATCCAGGTGATCTGTTTGCGCAAGTTCTTCCAGAAGACCTTTTGAAGTTTGGCATGATTCCAGAATTCGTTGGTCGATTGCCGATGGTGGGGGCTGTCAACGCTCTAGACCGTTCGTCTCTGATTCAGATCCTGACCGAGCCAAAGAACTCGCTTGTGAAGCAGTACCAGAAGCTTTTTGAGTTTGAAGATGTCGAACTCGAATTCACCACTGCTGCGCTGGGAGCAATTGCAGATTTGGCACTGAAGCGAGGCACTGGTGCTCGAGGACTGCGTTCAATTTTAGAAGAAATACTGCTTGACACGATGTATGAACTGCCAAGCCGCACAGATATCGCCAAAGTCATTATGGACGTCGAGAACGTGCTTCAAAAAACGAAGCCCGAACTAGTTCCACGAGCGCCGAATCGCGTTGCGCGTCCGCGGCGTGCTGCTTCGTAGCTGTGACTTTTGCTGACGCGCTGCGTTATCTGGATGAGCACGCATCGTATGACAAGACGGGTCGAATTGAGTCACCATCTCTTGACAAAACGATACGTCTGTTGTCTGTTCTAGATGATCCGCAGAATTTGTTTAGGGTCGTTCATGTCACCGGCACAAATGGCAAAGGGTCGACCAGTCAGATAATTACGCAATTATTAATCGCTCATGGTCTGCGTGTCGGAACGTACTCAAGTCCACATCTTGAAAAAATTAATGAACGTCTCATGATCGATGGCGAACCAATATCTGATGAAGAATTTGGGATTGCGATTGCGGCGGTAGCCGACGCCGAGGTTTTGGCTGGCGTGCGGCCTAGTTATTTCGAGATTGTCACTGCCGCGGCTTTTCGTTGGTTTGCTGATAATTCTGTAGATGTCGCTGTTGTTGAAGTTGGCATGCTCGGTAGGTGGGATGCCACAAACGTAGTGAACGCCGATGTCGCAGTTATTACCAATATTGCTCTTGACCACACTGAGTTTGCTGGTCCTGAATTATCTGATATTGCTCGCGAGAAGGCAGGAATTATTAAGGGCAATTCATCCGTGGTTGTTGGCGAGACTCGACCACACCTTGTTGAAATTTTTCGATCTGAACCGAGCGACCAAGTAGCCCTCAAGGGTGAAGATTTTAGCGTTGTCGATAATCAATTGGCGTTAGGCGGCCGACTGCTGCATCTCCGCACTCCGCGTGGTGATTTTGCAGAATTGTATTTGCCTTTACACGGCGCCCATCAGGGCGAAAATGCTGTGGTGGCACTGATGGCAGTAGAGGAGTTTTTTCGTGCTCCACTTTATTTTGACACCGTAGAAGAAGCATTTGGCAATGTAAAAATGCCAGGTCGTTTCGAGATTGTGGGATATCAGCCACTTATTATTCTTGACGGTGCGCACAACCCTGCTGGCGCTGACGTCTGCGCGCAAGTATTTTTTGAAGATTTTGATCCGCCCGGACGACGAATTTTGACAGTCGGTGCACTGCAGGGCAGAGACGTGCACGACACATTGTCAGCGCTTCGTGCTGATGAGTTTGATCTTGTCATTTGTTGTACGGCTCCCTCGCCAAGAGCACGAAGCAGCCAAGAAATCGCTGAAGCGGCGCAGAAACTCGGCTGCACCGAAGTAGTGGCTTTACGTTCGGTAGAAGAAGCATGCGATCGGGCAGTGCAGAATGCGTCGTCCGACGATGCCATTTTGATTGCAGGTTCGCTCTATGTCGTCGGTGCGGCACGACCGTATCTGCGTCGAATCCTTCCCTGAGGCTGTCAAAAATACGATATTTTCCAATAGCCTGTGACTCATGTCGAACCGCACACTTGTATTGCTCAAACCCGATGCTGTCGAGCGTGGTCTCGTCGGAGACATCGTTAGCCGTTTTGAAAAAAAAGGTCTTGCGATTGTTGCGATGGAATTGCGAGTTCTTGACGGGGCGATCTTGGGACGCCATTACGAAGAACATCAGGGAAAAGGTTTCTATGCCGATCTTGTGGCATTTATGTCCAGAGGGCCTGTTGTGGCGATGGCGCTTCAGGGCCCCGATGACACATGGGAGATCGTGCGCCAAATGATGGGAGCAACAAATCCTCGCGGTGCGGCATCTGGCACAATTCGAGGCGATCTCGGCACGGAATTTACGGAAAACCTTGTCCACGGTAGCGATTCAGCCGACTCTGCGGCTCGAGAACTGGGCATCTTCTTCCCTCACCTCTAGTTGGTTCGTCACTACACTGAGAGGTATCTCGAGCGAGTAAAGACCCGGACTCGAGCTCACTCCTTATGACCCGCAAAAATCCCTTATCCATTGGTCGAGATATCGCCATAGATCTCGGTACCGCCAACACCCTGGTCTACGTACGCGGGCAAGGGATAGTGCTTAATGAGCCTTCAGTCGTGGCGATAGATATTCGCGACGGCAGGCCCGTCGCCGTGGGATTCGAGGCGAAGCGGATGTTGGGGAGAACTCCCGCAAATATCAAAGTCGTGAGGCCTTTAAAAGATGGCGTGATCTCTGACTTTGATATCTGTGAAAAAATGCTGAGATATTTCATTCAGCAAGTCTCAAATAGTCGTTGGAGCAAACCACGAATGATTATTTGTGTGCCCTCCGGCATTACGGGCGTCGAGCAACGAGCAGTCCAGGATGCGGCTGAGTATGCAGGGGCACGAAAGCCGGTCTACATCATTGAAGAGCCAATGGCGGCGGCGATCGGGGCGGACCTTCCGGTGCATGAACCCAGCGGAAACATGATTGTTGATATTGGTGGCGGAACCACAGAGGTGGCTGTCGTGTCACTGGGCGGCATCGTGGTGTCGCAAAGCGTTCGGGTTGCGGGTGATGAGATTGATGCGGCGATCGTGTCCTATGTGCGTCGCGAGTTTTCGCTAGACATTGGTGAGAACACTGCTGAAGAAATAAAGATTCAAATGGGTTCTGCAACTCTCATGGCACAAGAAATCTCTGCTGACATTGGCGGCAGAAATACCGTGTCTGGATTACCTCAGACAATCGAAATTTCATCAGAGAATGTGCGCGAAGCAATTGCCGAGCAAGTATCAGCGATCGTTGACGTTATAAAAGCAACCCTGGATCGCACGCCGCCAGAACTTTCCGCCGACATCATGGATCGCGGAATCTATTTGTCAGGGGGAGGCGCTCTGCTCGCAGGACTCACTGACCGGGTAACAACAGAAACTGGAATGCCATGTTATGTCGCAACGAATCCCTTGTATGCCGTGGTAATTGGTTCGGGTAGGGCGCTCGAAAACATTGAGGCAATGAGTAGCACGATGTCCTCTCCGAGCCTTGAGTATTAGGCAAGACCATTCTGATGGGTGGATTAACGCGAAGACGAGTCATTGCAATACTTGCCTTGACGTCGATATTGCTTATCACGATGGATCTTCGCAACAGTTCTTCGGTCTCAAGCGCACGGCGATTGTTTGGGGCGATTTTCCATCCAATTGAAGGAGTGACGCGCGTTGTGACAACTCCAATCAACAACATTTGGCATGGAATCACGGATTATGGAGATGTTTCTCAGGACAACAAACGACTGAAGGATTTGATTGCCCGTCAAGAAGGGGCAACGATCGCCAATATCGCAGGTGTGCGCGAAGCTCAAGAATTACTCGCGCTTAATGGACTTCCCACACTTGCGGGGATTGACTCATGCACCGGCCAGGTAGTGGGACAATCTCCATCGAATTTTTCACAGACAGTAGAAATCAATAGAGGTCGACGTTGCGGAATTCGAGTTGGCATGCCTGTCCTAAATGCAGCAGGACTCATCGGCAAGGTGACAGAGTCGCTCGATGATCGTGCTGTTGTCATGCTCATTACTGATCCGGCGTATTCATTATCGGTCAAGATTGTCAATCAACCACCGCCTAAAGTGACGGTGCCGAACAAAGTTCCCGAGTCTCCGGAAAACCAAACGACAACAACGACGTCTACCACTACGACTACAACGACAACAATTGCTCCGAAAAGTACGATCCCTGGTTTTACGCCTGGTGTCACGATTGCGACTCTGCCGAATGCATCGCCAAATGCTCCGTCATCTGAAAGCACTATTGCGGGCGACATTCGACCTGGACAAGGAAACGTTTCTCAAATCACAGTTCCACCAGGAGCGAATTTACCGTTACGCGAAACCGGAGCTCTTGAGGGTCGCGGATTGTCACGAGCCCCAATCGTACGTTTTATCGAGAATCAGCCACGCTTTGGCGTGGTCTACATTGGTTCTCCGATCGTGTCGTCTGGTGGAGCCACATCGCTTGCCCCTCCAGACATTGTTGTCGGAACTGTCTCACGCATCATCTCGCGAACCGGAACACTTGGCCCGCTTCTTGAAGTCAAAGTGGCTGCCAATCTTGAATCGCTGAACTTTGTTCGAGTGTTGTTGTATCAGCCAACGACTGAACGGCCAAGTGCACCATGAACAGAATTCTTACGATTGCCCAACAGCCCTTAACGCGGTTGTTTCTTGTCGCATTGATTGTGCTGTCGTTTCAGACGACCATTTTTAATACCATGCGCCCCTTTGGCGTGTGCTTGCAGGTCATGTTGCTACTCTCAACGAGCAGTGGTTTAGCGCGCGGTTCAGAAATTGGAGCGATTGCTGGATTCATTGTCGGGATGATGTACGACCTCGTGCTCAGCACTCCGCTCGGGCTTGGTGCAGTGGTTTTTGCACTTGTTGGTTACTTGGCCGGAATGACTAATTCCTTCGTCCATCAACCCACATGGTGGACCAAGATGTTGCTGGCAGGTGCGGCATCTGGGTTGGGAATGCTCTTCATGCCTTTGGCGCTCACGATTGTGGGTCGCGAAGGGGTAATGAATCGACATATTTTGGTTGTAGCGCTTGTTGTGGGTGTCACTAATGCGGCCGCCACGGTTCCGGCTGAACGTTTGTGTGGTTGGGTGCTGTCTGAACCAAGTGAGGTTCGATAGTGGCAGACAGGCCTCAGCGTTCACGGTTGGCCGTGCTCGGATCTGTGTCACTTATTTTGATTGGTCTTCTGACGGTCCGATTGTGGTTTTTGCAGACTGTCGACGCACAGGGAATTCAAGAACGCGTGCGAGAAGTTCGGTCGCGCATTGTGAAACTCACTCCTGAGCGAGGCCGAATCACCGATGTGCGAGGTCGAATTGTTGCCGACAATCAACGAATCTTGACAATTACGATCGATCGCCTAGTTATCGCACGCGATCTGCCCCGACAACAAATGTGGGACAGATTGTCAGGTGTTCTCAATATGACGGCACAAGATCTTGAAGATAATTTTCAGAGTAAACGCTACGACCCACTTCAGCCAGTTCCGCTCAAAGAAGATGTCGCAGAAGACATAGGTATTTTTTTACGAGAACGATCTGAAGATTTTCCAGGTGTTGATGTTCGCGAAGATTGGCGTCGAGAATATCCGTACGCTCCAATGGCAAGTCATATCATCGGGTTTTTGGGAGCCATCAAAGAAAACGAAGTCTCAATGTATAAAAATTTAGGGTATGACCCGAATGCGCGAGTTGGGCAGTTCGGGGTTGAGCAGACCTATGAGGGGGCACTTCGCGGAATTCCTGGCTTTGTGAAGTACGAAGTTGACTCACTTGGCAATGTATTGCGAGAACTTGATCGCAGAGAGCCAGTTCCGGGAAACGATGTCCAACTCAGTATTGACCTTGATATTCAACAATTCACTGAGCAGGCATTACAGACTGAAATATCGGTTCGGCGTCGAACCGAGGCGGCCACCGTAATGCTGGATGGCGTACCTGACCCCAAGTATCCAGCAGTGACGTACTACAAGGCTCCTGCTGGATCAGCAGTTGTCTTGAATCATGACACTGGAGCGGTGGTGGCGATGGCGAGCTATCCAAATTTTGATAATAGGTGGTTTAATTCTGGGATTACCGCAGAAAAATTTGGACAAATTTTTCCCGTGACTGATGATCCCGACCAATCAATATTAGTGAACCGAGCAATTTCTGGCAGATACAACTTGGGATCATCTTTTAAACCATTTGTTGCCTATGCGGCTTTGCATTCTGGACAATTAGTAGGTGGGACTAAATATTATCTTAAAGACGATGGTTACTACCAGTTAACGAGCATTCCTAAAGAGCGGTGTCAATTAAACGTTAAGTGTATTTTCAAAAATGCAACGTGCGGAAATGGCGCCCCATGTCGTTATGGCCGAGTGAATGTGGTCGACGCGTTAGCGGTGTCATCGGACGTGTTTTTTTATAAAATTGGAGAAGAGATTTTTTCTGAACGCGGAAACCGACCTGTACTCGAAGAAGAAGTTCGTCAATTTGGGTTTGGTGCACCAACCGAAATTGACCTGCCGTACGAATTCGTCGGAACAGTCCCCGGCAAAGACCTTAAAAAGCGTCTAGCCGCAGCGGGTGCAATTACTGCAGATGAAGGACGCAGTTATTACGTTGGCGACAACGTACAGTTTTCAATTGGACAAGGCTTGATGTCTGCAACACCCTTGCAAATGGCCGTTGCTTATAGCGCGTTGGCTAATGGCGGTTTAGTTTTGCGCCCCAAGGTAGTTCGCGCAACCTGGACGCCCGGAACTCCAACGACAAAATCTGGGCGACTCAATTTTGCTGCAGGAGTACTGAGTAAAGATTTATCTGATGCAGTTGTTACACGGGACATGAACATGCCAGCCGAAATTCGAGATCCGATTGTCGAAGGATTGACTCGAGTCATTAATGGTCCCGGTGTTCGTTCGGATATCTATCACTCAACAACAGGGGAGCGACTATTTAAGAGTTATCCCAAGAACGTGCTTCCGATCGCAGGCAAAACAGGCACTGCACAAGGTTTTGGAAACCTCCCGTGGAATGACTCATCCGCGTTCGGTGCATTCAGTAAAAATCCCGAAAAACCATATACGGTCTATGCCTATTTAGAAAAGAGCGGCTACGGCTCGCGGGCTGCTGCACCCGTCGTAAAATGTATTTTCACAGCACTTGCGGAACGCACACGAGTAGACCCTGCTGTGCCCGCAGACCCACTCGATCGCAGCAGTGTTGCTCCTGCAACATCACAATCACTGACCAATCCACTTTGTCTTGTCGGCAGTGGCTCAACGGTGCGTGACTAATGGCCTTTGCACTTTTTGAACGTTCGCCTAGCTCGGGTCTTGGCAATATTCGCCGCAGTTATGGCGAGCCCAGTCGCAATATCGATTGGGTGCTAATGGTAGCGGTCGCTGTTCAAACCACGATTGGAGCTGTGATCGTGTATTCAGCGACGCGCCCCCGCCTTTTGAACAGAGGGGCAGATCCGTTTTATTTTCTACAACGCCAGATTATTTTCATTATTTTTGCAGCGGCAATTTTGGCTTTCATTATGTTGCTTGACTACGGAGGACAATTACGTGGTAACGCAGGTCTGCTCTATGTTGGGACAATCATCTTGCTTGTCCTCGTGCTTGTTGCGGGAGCCGCGACAGGAGGAGCCCGGCTTTCATTCAATTTGGGACCAGTTTCATTGCAGCCATCTGAGTTTGCCAAGGTGGCGACCTTGCTTTTGCTGGCAGGGTTCTTGGCAGATGACGACTCGGACTCGGTGTCGTATGAGCGATTTATTCAAGGACTGATGTTGGTTGGTCTTCCAGCGGCGCTTATTACGGTCGAGCCCGACTTGGGTTCAGCATCTGTATTAGTTGCATGTGCGATGGGAGTAATGCTGGTTGCAGGAGCGCGAATGCGCAATATTGTTTTTGTAACGAGCCTTGCAATCGTGTCGGTAACAGGAGCAGTTGCTGCTGGCGTGGTGAGCAATTACCAATTGCGCCGAATTACTGCTTTTTTTAATCAGAACTCGGACGAGACGCGATTGCAATCAATTGTGTATCAAGTTCGATTTGCTAAACGAGCCGTCGCCAACGGAGGATTGTTTGGGAAGGGATATCTCAAGGGTCCACTCACTAACGGAGCGTTTATTCCGGTGCAGTCCACAGACTTTGTCTTTTCGGCGGTCGGGGAGCAATTTGGACTAGTGGGGTGTCTCAGCGTGCTCATAATCCTCGGGGTGATTTTGTGGCGAGTTTTTCGGATTGCCCAAATGGCAAAAGATCGATTCGGCCGATTTCTGTGTGCCGGGGTCTTCACGATGATTCTGTGGCAATCCTTTCAAAATATTGGGATGACGATGGGACTTATGCCCGTAACGGGGGTTCCGCTGCCATTCGTCAGTTATGGCGGTTCTCACACGGTGGCCTTTGCAATCATGGTCGGAATCGTCCAGAACGTGCATATGCGCCGTTTTCGGTAGCAATCTCAGGTAAACTTCATCCACAGGACAAATAGGTCCTCACGATCGTTCGGGTGATGGCGCCGCAATGGCTGCCATCGGCCCAGCATGGCGCGCTGTTCGGCGCGACGTGGGAAGGGATTTTTCATGGACACCGGAAGCGGTGCTACACCAGCACAGAAGCGTCGTCGCGGATCACGCGGCGGCAAAAATCGCAATAAGAGACCAGCCATTGATGGCCTCGTGACTCACGATGATGAAGTTTCCGACGAGACAGATGTGATCTCGAACGAGACTGTTAACCCAACCGAATTGCCTGATCCTCCTCAAGAAGGTCGTGTCCGCGACCCGGAGGTGGCGCAACAGGCTCTCGTTCGTCGGCCTCAAATTGGAGACACTAGGCCTGCACCACGGGTGGCCGTTGCTCAGTCCACGCAGCCCCAGAGCGGCGCTGCGCAGGGCAACTCAGGTGCCACTTCCGAAAATGCGCAGACAAATTCGGCAAAGAAACGAAATCGCAGGGGCGGACGAAGTCGAAACCGCAGTGATTCTGTGCCAGCGCCCAAGAGGACGGCTGTTGAGACCGATGCCAGCATCATCGAAAGACGTCGTGGCCGAGAGCGCAATGGCCGTCCCGTTGGTAGATATTTCATGTGCGTGCAGGTGCGCGGCGGCATTACTCAAGTTGCAGTTCTTGAAGGACGAAGCCTGATTGAGCACTATGTCAGTCGACCAGCCGACGATGTTGCCCAGATTCATGGAAACATTTATCTTGGACGCGTACAAAATGTATTGCCAGGAATGGAAGCAGCATTTGTTGACATTGCGACACCTAAGAACGCAGTGTTGTATCGCGGAGACGTGCAGTTTGAGCATGAAGACGTCGAGGGTGCTCCTGAAGCACGAATCGAACAGATCCTGCGTTCGAGTCAGATGATTTTGTGTCAGGTCACAAAAAATCCAATCGCTGCAAAAGGTGCTCGACTAACACAAGAAGTCTCCTTGCCTGGTCGGTTTGTCGTTTTAATTCCTAATAGCAAGGCGTATGGCATTTCAAAGCGTCTTCCTGATGCAGAGCGTCGCCGGTTGCGATCGATTCTTGATCGCGTCAAGCCCCAAGAGCATGGTGTTATTTTGCGTACTGCAGCAGAATTTGCGACGGAGCAAGAACTAACCGCCGACATGACTCGTCTTGTTGAGCAGTGGAAAATTATTGAAGACAAAGCCAAGAGTGCTAAGGGTCCAACATTGTTGTATCGCGAGCCTGAACTTGCAGTGCGAGTCATACGCGAGGAGTTCACGGCTGAGCATCGTGGTGTCATCATTGATGATCATCGGTTGTATGAAGACGTCAAAGACTACGTCAGCGCATTTAATCCAGAACTTGCGGACCGTATTGAGTATTACGATGCCGAGGCAGAAACACTGTCGCTGTTTGAGACACATCATGTTCACGAACAATTACACAAGGCTCTTGACCCCAAAGTGTGGCTGCCATCAGGTGGCTCACTAATTATCGAGCACACTGAGGCATTGACTGTCATTGACGTCAACACAGGTAAAAACGTTGGCACAACAAGTCTCGAAGAAACCGTGTTTCGCAATAACCTAGAAGCAGCCGAAGAGGTGGCTCACCAATTGCGCCTCCGAGATATTGGCGGAATCATTGTCATTGACTTCATCGACATGGAGATCAAGGACAACCGCAAGAAGGTTCTTGAGTCATTCCGTGCTGCCTTGAGTAGGGATAAGACTCGGACGCAAGTCTTTGATATTTCCGAACTTGGCCTTGTCGAAATGACCCGCAAACGCATTGGAGAGGGTCTGCTGAATTCGTTTACCGAGACCTGCCCTGACTGCGAAGGGCGCGGAGTCAAGGTCGATTTTGAGCTTCTGAACTAGTTCTGAACCCCAAGATCGTCAAGAAAATACCCAAATCCAGTGAGATGGCGATTGTCATTTCATCAATGAGAGAGATAGAGTCAATGACTGTTATGTACGCAGTAATCGCATCAGGTGGCAAGCAAGAAAAAGTGGCCCAAGGACAACACGTCCAGGTTGAACTTCTGCATGTCGAGGACGGGACAGAGGTGTCACTCCGACCAATCATGCTCGTCGACGGCGATGCGATCTTGGCAACACCAGATCAACTCAAAGGCGCATCGGTAACTGGTCGTGTGATCGGCACCGCAAAGGGCCCCAAAATTGACGGCTTCACATACAAGCGACGCACGAATCATCACCGTCGCTACGGACATCGTCAACAATATTCTGTCGTCGAAATTACTTCGATTCTGAAAGGCTGACACCAGATGTCAAAGACCAAAGGCGGCGGCTCTACGCGAAACGGACGTGACTCGAATGCTCAGCGTTTGGGAGTCAAAGTTTTTGATGGCACCAGCATTAACGCCGGGACAATCCTTGTGCGTCAGCGCGGAACAACCGTGCATCCCGGAAAAAATGTTGGCAAAGGTAAAGACGACACACTGTTCGCTCTCGTTGCTGGCAATGTGAAGTGGGGCGAACGTCGTGGCCGCAAAGTGGTCGACGTGCTCCCAAGTGCCTAAGTATTTACTGACTCCTCAGACCTGAGGTGAGTGATTACCGCTAGATAGACGTATCGATGCCTTGTGGCAGTTTGGATATGTCGTACTGAAGCAAAGTAATTGCCTGCCGGCATGCAAAACGATCAGTCATTCCGCCGACATACGTGACTGCGTTGCGAACTGCAAGAGTGCTACCTGGGTCTGCAGGTGCGAAGTCAGATACGAGTGGCAAGTCGCGTGGGTGCGATGCAAAGTGATCAACCAAAGAACGTAGCAAGTCAATGACCGCTTGCGCTTGCGCTTGTGACTCTGCTCGCAAATAGACCTGGTCATAATTGAATTGTCGAAACGCCGCGAGTGCGTCAGCGATGTCAGGGACCATGCCGATGCGACCTGTCGCGGCACTTGCTTGAATCATTGAGTGGATAAAGGTGCGCAGTTGTTGGGCGCGACTAACGCCGCAACGGGTGCGCACAAGATCGGGGAGTTGTTGTGGGGTGACGACTCCGGCAGCAACGGCGTCTTCAAAGTCGTGGCAGACGTACGCAATGCGGTCTGCCCAACTGACGACTTCGCCTTCGGGTGTGCTTGGTGCTGGCCGCGACCAACTGTGATTGCGGATTCCGTCCAGTGTCTGTGTGCACAGATTGAGCGACACCAACACAACATCAGAACCCCAAACGGCATGGTCGTAACCACCGTCGATATAGGGCGATAATGCATCTTCGCTGGCGTGCCCACCTGGTCCGTGTCCGCAATCGTGCCCAAGTGCAATGGCCTCCGTGAGAGCAACATTGAGTCGCAAAGCGCGAGCCACCGACACCGCGACTTGAGCAACCTCAAGCGCGTGGGTAAGTCGGGTGCGTTGATGGTCGTGAGGGAAGACAAATACTTGAGTTTTTCCGGAGAGACGACGAAAGGCAGATGCATGCAAAATGCGGTCGCGGTCGCGTTCGAAACAGGTGCGATACTCGTCGGGCTGTTCGTCTATCGCACGCGTCCCAGAACCGGTGGCGTGTGTTGCAAGTGGGGCAAGAATTCCCGCATCGGCGTCCTCTCGGGCAAAGCGATCTGCGATCTCGGTCGTTCCTGGACCAGCCCACGAGTCGGCATGCGCTAAACGAATATCAGATGTAAGGTGACCTGCCATTGTGGCTGCCCAATCGCGAGAGCGCTTGGAGTGATCGAACTGTGCGGAATCTTCATCAGCCATATCAATACGATAGGTCACGGCTGGATCAGAGATGCGCGGAGCATGTCACCGATAGCCTGACATGCATGAGTGTGTTCGTTGACGAGGCGCAATTAAATGCCAAGGGTGGTGACGGGGGTGCTGGCTGCGTAAGTTTTCGGCGCGAAGGCCCAGAGGCCTTTGGCGGCCCAAACGGTGGAGATGGCGGCAAGGGCGGAGATGTTTGGCTAGTTGCAGATCGCAATGCTGCGTCACTATTGGCATTTCGTGATCATCCTCATCGCAGCGGTGCAGATGGGGTGCATGGCAAGGGAAAAGATCTACACGGAAAACGCGGAGCCGATCTGTTGATTGCTGTTCCGGAAGGAACCATCGCACGGGATTTGTACACCGGCGAAATACTTGCGGACCTCGTCAATCACGGGGACAAATGGCTCGCTGCATCTGGTGGTCGCGGTGGTCGTGGCAACGCACGATTTATGACCAACCGTCGGCGTGCTCCAAGTTTTGCTGAACAAGGGGAACACGGAGCCGAGCGGTGGATGAGATTAGAACTCAAACTGATGGCTGATGTTGCACTTGTTGGATTTCCAAATGCCGGTAAGAGCACTTTTATCAGTGTTGTGTCTGCGGCGAAGCCAAAGATCGCTAATTATCCATTCACCACTCTTGAGCCTCATCTTGGCGTCGTGCGTGTAGACAGTGCGACTGAATTTGTGATGGCAGATATTCCAGGATTGATCGAGGGTGCAAGTGAAGGTCGTGGGTTGGGGCATCAGTTTTTACGACACGTTGAACGTGCTCGCGTGCTGTGCTATCTCATTGACCTGGATTCGATGGAGGCAATCTCTCCCGAGGATCAACTCGAAACCTTGCGCCGTGAGATTGGTCAGTATCGACCAGAACTTCTTGAGCGACCATCTTTGGTGGTGGGCACAAAAGATGACAGTGTGAGCGCTGACGCGATTGCTGAGTGGGCACACGACCACATGTCGGCGATCACTCGTGCAAATGTCCAGGGAATTGTCGGAAAACTTGCAACTTTGGTGCAAGAAGCTCGTGGTCAAGAACCAGTTTTTGAGGCGACCGTCATTATGCGCCCAGAGCCCGATGGCAGTTGGGTTGAACGCATCGGAGAGGCAGAATTCCGTGTCTTTGGTCGAACAGCATTGCGTGCCGTCGCCCTCAATGACGTCTCTAGCCCTGAATCTCTGAACTACATCGACGACCGCCTGAGCAAGCTCGGCGTGCCCAAACTCCTTGCTCGGGCAGGTGCAAAGGCCGGAGATGTGGTGTGGATCGCGGAATTCAGTTTCGAATACATTCCGGATATGTGAGTGTGTAGAGATGAAGATTGTTGTCAAAATCGGAACTTCGTCGCTGACCAGTGATGATGGCGTCTTGCGTCACGATGTGGTGGCTGCAATAGCCAACCAGATTTCACAGGCCAAGACACAGGGTCACGACATTGTGCTTGTTACTTCTGGGGCAGTCGCGCTCGGCATCGCTGGTCTTCGTCTTGATCGCAGACCCACAGACGTGCTTTCGTTACAGGCATTGTCTGCTGTTGGACAACCACAGTTGATGGCCGCATACGCAAAAGCATTTGAGTCACACGGACATGTGATGGCGCAAGTCTTGCTCGTGCCCCATGACTTTGTAGACCGCACCCAGTACTTGCATGCGCGTGACACCATGCTCAAACTTCTTGAACTTGGTTGTATCCCGGTTGTTAACGAAAACGATGCAATAGCCAACAACGAAATCAGATACGGCGACAATGACCATTTATCGGCATTGGTGTCGCATCTCGTCTCGGCCGATGTGTTGCTCTTGCTGACAGATACGGATGGTCTGTATACGACTAATCCACACACCGATTCAACTGCTCAAATCATCCCCGTTGTCACCGCAGATGATCCACTGTTACAAGTCGATGCAAGACAATCCGGAACAGACCGCGGGAGCGGCGGCATGGCTTCCAAGATTGCTGCTGCACGCATTGCGTCATGGTCAGGTGTAGTGGCTGTCATTGCATCTGCCGAAACCCCTGACGTAATAGCGCGCATTATCGCCAATGACGGCAATGTTGGAACATGGTTCTTGCCCCATGATCGTCAACTTTCGGCTCGTAAGTTGTGGATCGCATTTGCCGCAGAGGTAGAAGGATCTGTCGTTGTTGATGCTGGCGCCTGCGAAGCACTCATCTCTCGAGGCACGTCATTGTTGCCTGCAGGAGTGGTGAGTGTCGTTGGCAATTTTGTGGCGGGAGCCACGATCGAGATATGTGACGAAGCGAGTCGTGTTGTTGCCAGGGGCATGGCGGCAATGTCAAGCCTTGAGATCGAGCAGAGTCAGGGTAAGCGCAGTTCTGACATCAACAGCAATGTGTCAATCGAGGTAGTGCACCGAGACGACTTGGTGATTTTACAACTCTAAAAGTCCTGATCGTTCGAATTGTCTCGTGGTCGCGACACCAGCACACGCGAAGCAAAGAGAGTCTGAAGTTGGTGCATCTCCGGCACACGCAACACGTATAGGCCTGCGAAATACACAACAAGGCCAGCCGTGATACACAAGAAAACTTCTCCAAAGCGCGCAAGCGTTGAGACGGACGTAAGAGATAACTGCATAAGTTGCACGATCAGCGCCATTACGCCTGCGGCAATTGTCACTCGCCAAACGAGTGATCCAAAGGTTGACCATTTGATGGCCCCAAATCGATAGTGCAAGACGATCAGAGCAAGCACTGCCGAGATGGAATAGGCGAGTGCGAATGCCAATCCAAGCCCCAGTATCCCATGGCGGTTAACAAGAAAAATAGCGAACAAGATATTAAGTATGTTTTCGAAGAGGTTGATAAAAAATGGTGTTCGAGTGTCTTGGTGTGCATAAAACCCGCGCAATGCATAGATGTATACCGAGAAGCCCACGAGTCCTATTGCAAACCCAGAAAGTGCACGCGCCGTATTGTCGGCGGCTATCGAGTTGAAGTGTCCGTGCTCAAGTAATGCGCTGATAATAGGATGCGACAAAATCAGCATCCCCAAGGATGCAGGCAATGTGAGTAAGCCGATCCAGCGCAGACCATTGGTCATCCAGGTTGCAAAACCGTCGCGGTCAAAGTTGTGAGCGCGACGCGCAAGTTCAGGCACAAACGTCGTGGCAATTGAGATGACTAGCAGTCCGTGGGGCAGCATAAAAAAGGTGAACGCTTTGCTGTACGCATCTTGGTCTCCGCTTCCGGGTCTTGCCAAGTTTTTCACAACAATGAGAGCGATCTGATTCGTGATGACATAGCCAAATGTCCAAGCCGATAACCGAGCAAGTGACCGAACTGCCGGATGTTTAAAGTTCGGCGCGAAACGCCACCTGAATCCAGTGGCCCGAAGTGCAGGAACAAGGACGATCGCCATCGTTGCTATACCGGCGGTCGACCCGAGCGTAAGTAGTAAAAAGAACGTTTTATCATTGAGTACATCATCAAGAGTGGGTGTTCCGTCGCGAGTAAATGGAATCACCAACAGCGACGAAATGATAACGATATTAGATAGAACTGGAGCCCATGCGGCGGCCATGAATCGTCGATGTGCATTGAGCAAAGCGGTGGCGATGGCAGTCATTCCATAGAAAAATATTTGAATCAAAAAGATTCGAGTCATCACTGTTCCGACATGGCGAAACTGTGATGCACTGACGGAGTCACTCGGGTGCAGAGAAAATAATCGGAAAATAAGAGGTGCTGCAGCTATCGCGATGAGAGTGGCCACGATGAGCGCAATGAGCGAGACGGTGACAATCGACTGCGTTCCTTCGTCGTCTCCGGTGTCTTTTTCTTGGGTTACTAGTTGTGTGAAAAGAGGCACTAGCCCTGCAGCAAGGACGCCTCCAATGAGTAGTTCATAAATCGAGTTGGGGGAGTTGTTGGCACCATCAAATGCGTCCGCTAATGCGGTCTGACCGATGATGACGCCAAAAACAATGATGCGTAGGAGTCCGGTGATGCGCGAGACGGCGGTGCCGATGGCAACGATTACGGTATCTCGAAACATAGTTAGAGCGTAGAGGGGCAAAGGCTTCGCCCGATTGATGCCAGTTCTGTCTTGCCGAGTACGGTTAGAGACTTATGACCCACCGCTTTGACTCAGTACAGATCGTCCGTGAAGGCCTCAAAAATGTGCATTACTTAGCCGATGACGGCATTGCTGGCGTCGTTTTCCTGGCAGACCGTCTGGCGAAACCAGTCCTCGTCGAAGGTCCAGCAGGCACGGGAAAGACTCAGCTCGCCAAGAGCGTTGCCGATTTCTTGGGTGCTCGACTGATTCGACTGCAGTGTTATGAAGGTCTTGATGAGTCAAAAGCACTGTATGAATGGAATTACAAAAAGCAGTTACTGCGTATTCAGGCCGATCGAAAATCGGACTCATGGGAAGACGTTCATGATGATATTTTCGGCGAAGACTTTCTGCTTACCAGGCCATTGCTTGAGGCCATCACAAGTGAAGATCCTGTTGTGTTGTTGATCGACGAAGTCGATCGCGTTGAGGTTGAGACCGAAGCATTATTGCTCGAGATTCTGTCGGAGTACCAAGTGTCAATTCCAGAACTCGGCACAATTCAGGCTAAGCAAATTCCGTTGGTCTTTTTGACCTCCAATAACACTCGTGAACTATCAGAAGCTCTGAAGCGGCGTTGTCTCTTCTTGCATGTGGATTATCCAGACATGGAACGTGAAAAAGAAATCGTTCTCACGCGCGTTGAAGGAATTACTGAAAACCTTGCTGACCAGATTGCCCGAATTGTGCGGAGCATTCGCCAGTTAGACCTAAAAAAGGCTCCATCGGTCAGTGAGACCATCGACTGGGCTCGCACGCTCGTATTGCTCGGAATCGAACACATAGAGGCAGAACAGGCAAAAGAGACACTTCATATTTTGCTGAAGTACCAAACCGATATTGCCAAGGCCGCTAAAGAACTATCGATCGAAAAGTGAACTAGGGAGGCTCATGCTCGATCTTCTTTCGGGCTTCATCACAGAACTGCGCAATGCAGGTCTACCGGTGAGCCTCACCGAAAATCTTGATGCCATGGAGGCAATCAAGCACATCCCAATGGAAGACCGCGATGCATTTAAATATGCTCTTGCGGCAACTCTTGTGAAAAATAATTCACATTGGCGATCGTTTGAGACAGTTTTTGAGGTCTATTTCAGTTTGCGCGGGCCGGAATACGCAATTGATGGCGACGTTGATGCAGATGAGTTCTGGCGAGAGATGCAAGAGCAACAACGCCAGGGAGAAGGCAACGGTGGTTCTGGCGGAATGGAAGGCTTGTCACCAGAAGAGCTCATGAAGATTTTAATGAAGGCTCTTATGGCGGGCGATCAAGCAATGATGCGCGCGCTCGCGCGTCAGGCAGTGCAACGCTTTGCCGGAATGGAGCCAGGTCGCCCTGTTGGAGGCACCTATTACCTATACCGAACACTGCGAAACTTAGATCTTGAGGCGATGTTAGAAAAATTGATGGAAATCAGTCGCCAAGAAGTCAGTGGAGAACTCACCGCTCTCGAAGAACGTCTCGAACGCGATGAACATGAAGATCAAATCGAAAAGTTTAAACAAGAAATCGAAGCAGAGATTCGTCGCAGATTAGTGGCGGACAGAGGCGTCGAGGCAATGGCAAAAACCTTACGCAAGCCTTTACCTGAAGATGTTGAGTTCATGCATGCGAGCCGTGACGAAATGCAAAGTCTTAAAAAAGCGCTCCAACCGCTGACGCGCAAACTGGCAGCGCGACTGGCCCGTAAGCGTCGACATGGGCGCAAGGGTCCATTGGACTTTCGTAGCACTGTTCGACACAGTTTGAGCTACGGCGGCGTACCAGCAGATCCCCAATTCAAATATCCACGTCCAGCAAAGCCCGAATTGATGGTGGTTGCTGATATTTCGGGCAGTGTTGCAGCGTTTGCGCGATTTACGTTGATGTTGGTTTATGCGATTCAAGGACAATTCTCAAAAGTTCGATCGTTCGTGTTTATTGATGGCCTCGACGAGGTCACCGAATACTTCAAAAATACCGAAGACATCAGCGTCGCAATCCATCGGGTCAATACAGAAGCAGATGTCATCTGGGTTGATGGTCACAGTGACTACGGTCATGCATTTGAGGTGTTCTGGAATAAGTTCGGCAAAGAAATTGGCCCCAAGACAACTGTCCTGTTACTTGGAGACGCCCGCAATAATTACCACGCCTCTGGTTCATGGGTGGTCAAAGAAATGCGTCAAAAGGCGCGGCACGTGTATTGGCTGAACCCAGAACCCAAGTCGTACTGGAACACCGGGGACTCAATTGTTGGCGAATACGGCACCTTCACCGACGGCGTGTATGAATGTCGAAACATGCGACAACTCGAAGCCTTCGTAGAGAAACTGGCATGAGCAACACACGATTAGTGCTGATTCGGCACGGCGAGTCTCAAGTAACCGTCAAGCGCATTCTGGGTGGACCCCGATCATGCACGGGGCTATCCCCATTAGGTCGCCAACAGGCCGAGAGACTCAGAGATAGATTTTTGTCAACGGCAGAAATACGGCCAGATGTCATTATCTCGAGCGGTTATCCACGAGCGCTTGAAACCGCCAACATCGTGTCATCGGGGCTCGGCAGTTTGCCCGTGCAGGTTGACACTGCGTGGGGAGAACATGACCCAGGTCCTGAGTGCGACGGGATGAAATACGAAGATTTTGTGGCACGTTTTGGTCATGTTGATTGGTCTGGTGATCCAGATGGCGTCACTTTTCTTGGCGGCGAAACCGTCGCCGAATTCAGTCAACGCGTGCGTGGAGCAGTTTTTAATGCGATCAATATGTACGAGGGCAAAACAATTGTTGTGTTTTGTCACGGCGGAGTCATTGATGCAAGTTTGCGGCGTGCCCTCAATGTGCCCGTAGTTGGTGGATTCGATATCTATACGCTCAATACATCTGTGACAGAGTTCGTGCACACCGGAACAAACAAGTGGCAATTGCTTCGCTATAACGACTCTGCGCATCTAGCAGGACTACCTTCGTCGACTCTTTCGAGTCACGAACCATCCGGAAAATAACCGTATGGCAGCCGTGCGCACCGTTGTTGTGGTGGGTGGGGGTACCGCTGGATGCACGGTCGCTGGAGTACTTGCCCAGAATAATAATTTTTCAGTGATTTTGCTTGAAGCTGGTCCGCTCATTAATGACAACCAAGAACGTGACTTCTTTGGCGTATTGAAAAGTCAAGATGCATCCGTTGCACATCGAAGCGTCTCATTGACCCAGACAACCTCAACTGACGATTACCTACAAGCACGCGGGCTAGGCGGCGGCAGCGCCATCAATGCCATGGTGTCAGTTCGTGGCCACGAAGATGACTACAACAATTGGTCGCAAGAATTTGGATGCACTGAGTGGTCATGGTCAGACGTCGCTCCCGCATTTGATGCATTGCCTCTCAGCCTTTATGAGCCAAATGACAATGAGCTTGGCGTCGTTGGAGAGGCGCTGTTACGTGCAGTTCCAGGCGCACAACGCTGCGCACTCGCTTGGAACAATGGTCGACAATCAGCGCGGATTTTTCTTGACATAGCCCAACAGACCGGTGCATTAGACGTACGAACTGGCGCCGTCGTGTCCAGAGTTTGCATCAAAGATGGCAATGCAACAGGGGTAGAGCTGAGCGATGGAACGGTGATTGTTGCTGATGATGTGGTGCTCTGCAGCGGTGCGCTTGCAACCCCTTATCTTTTGTGGGCGAGTGGATGTCAACATTCAGCAATTGGGCGCGGTCTTCAAGATCATCCTGCCGTCATGTTCAGCACAACTCTTAACAAGCCTGCTGCACAGGGATTTGTTGTGACATCACATGCATCTATTGCACTCGATGGTGTGCCTGATGCCGGACAAATGATGGCGTACAACCATCTTGGCGATCCAACGCGCACCCTTGGCGGGCTCGGCGTTGCACTGACTCATGTGTGGTCGCGAGGACACATCAGCGTTGATGGTGCAAGTACGCGAGTGCAATTTAATATGTTGAGTGATTCGCGCGATCAACGCGCGATGCGCGAGTTGGTGCGTATGGCAGTCACGTACACGTCAACTCAAGCAATGAGCGCTATCGGTTCTGGCTGGACGTGTGATGAGAACGCTAGGCCGTGCTCTGAATTACTTGATTTGTCAGACAATGAACTCGATACGTGGGTGTCGTCGCACCTCGGGCATCAATCACACGCCGTCGGCACTTGTCGGATGGGTAGCGCTCAAGACCCACACGCGGTGGTGTCGCCCCATGGACAAGTACATGGCGTGTCGTCATTGTGGGTTGCTGACGCATCTGTGTTTCCTCGCATCCCTCGAGCCAACACAAACTTGCCTGTCACTATGGTGGCTGCTCGGATAGCGAATTTTATTTCGGAGAGCGCTCGGCCTTGATTTTTCGACGAACGACAAATATCCATCCAGCAATAACACAAGCACTAAAAAAGAACCATTGGCCCGCGTAAGAGAGATGTGACCCATTGTCAAGTGTCGGGTTGATTACTCGAGCAGGCCAGTCACCTTCGGCAGGTGTTGAATCGAGTCGCTGAATATACATTGCTGCAATGTCGCCATCTATTTGTGCATCAATGCGTGGAATATCTATGCGTTGCCACTCCAAAACAGCGCCAGATGATGAGTCAATCGCACCACCAAATGATCGCGTCTGAGATCTCCTCAAAAAACCTGTCACGCTCACAACTTGGGTAGAAGGAGCTGGCACCGATTGAGCAAGTGGGGTGAACCCTCTGTTGATTAATACAGTGATTCCAGTTGTTGTGCGCAATGGCACGACGGAGTTGACTCCAGCAGTACCATTTTGAGACTTATTGACGATGGTGATGGCGTCCTTTGCGACGTATGAACCCGTCACAATCACAGGTCGCCATTCGACCGATTCGGGGTCTGTTGCAGAAGTCAAGATGGACGCCATCGGGCCAACTGGTGTCGAACTATTTGAGCGCACCAGGGAGTTGAAGGCCTGACGTTGCTCAAGTCGATGGAGCTGCCAAAACGCCAGATTTATCAACAAAACAAGGCTGCTGCAGACAACAAGATGAAGCAGTAGCCAACGAGGACGGAGAAGAAAGCGATACATGGTCAATCCAAAGGTAGTGCGGTGAGGGCATCGGACTACCGTCAAGGTGTGGCAATTGAGAACTACACCCAAGAAAATCTGACAGATGAATGGTGGTCAACCATCTTTGGGCATTCAGTCAAAGCCGGAACTGCTGCAGCCATCGGCGATGGACTCGTGGGGATGAACTTACGCGTGCCGTTGAGTTCAGCGTCAGCAGACGTGCCATCAACTGTTGTCGTTAAGTTGGCATCCAACGATCCGACAAGTCGCTTCACCGGAATCACGCTGCGCAACTACGAGCGCGAGGTTAAATTTTATAACGAACTCGCAGCAACAGTGGATATCCGAACACCGCGCTGCTTTTATGCAGATTGGCACGAAACCGCCGGAGATTTTGTCATCGTGCTTGAAGACATGTCTCCAGCCGAACAAGGTAACCAAATCACCGGATGCAAACTCGATCATGCAGAGGCCGCTATTGATGAGTTGGTGGCACTTCATGCCCCACGATGGAACGACCCATTGCTCTGGGAAGTTGATTTTTTACAACGACGCGCGACTGCAGAGGACGCGTCGATACTGCAGATGATGTACAGCGGCGTCAAGGGTGCATTCTTGGACACTTTTGGCGATGCAATTACGGCAACCTGTGGTGAGTCTGGCATCGATTTTATACATCAACTCGAAAAGGTATTAACGCAATATGTCAGCGAAAGAGAAGAACCATTTACCGTAATCCATGGAGATTTTCGACTAGACAACATGCTTTTCGCATCTGCCCAAGGTGGAGCCAAATGCGTTGTTGTTGATTGGCAAACCCCCGGGCATGGCAACGGAATCGCAGATCTTGCCTATTTCATCGGAGCAGGCCTTGTGCTGCAAGATCGACGGACCCATGAGCAACAACTCGTGGATCGCTACATTGCCGGATTGCAATCACAAGGCGTAGATGTTGATGCAGACTGGGTGCATCGGTTGTATCGACGAGAAGCAGCAGCGGGAGTATTGATGAGCGTCGTGGCTTCTCAGATCGTTCAACGCACTGATCGCGGAGATCAGATGTTCACTGCCATGGCGACTCGCCACATTCAACACGCACTAGACAGCGAAACATTGTCGTTGATCTAATGAGCAATAAATCCAATCCAGCCTTGGTTCGTTGCCGACGAATTTTAAATGAGCGAATCCGCCCGCAGATTATTGCCAATATTGCTGATCTTGAAGTATCGGCTGCGGCTTCACATTTTGAGCCTGTCAGTTTTACTGAGGCGAAGCGATTTGTTTATGAACCTTTTGTGCTCGGTTCAGCGATTGCTCCGGCGTGGCACACACGATGGTTTATCTTGCGAGGACATATTCCAAAAAATTGGGATATTGATGTCACAACGACCACGGTCTCGGTGCATCTTGACTTGGGTTTTATCGGCAACTATGACGGCTTTCAGGTAGAGGCAATGTTGTATCGCGATGGTCACCCAGTACAAGCCATACAGCCCGATCGCAGGCGGTACACCCTTGAAGTAGTGACTTCGGGCGAGGATATTGAGTTATTTTTAGAAGTAGCGACAACTCCAATGGTGTCAAACATCTCTCATGGCAAAGAAGTAAGTGGCCCCGTTATTACTCCGTATGCAGATCCGGCAACGTCACCAATGGGATCTCTGTACCGTTTAAGTGTTGCTCAAATTGAACGGCGTCTCGTCGCGATGGAAAAATTTGCGCTTGCGTTTGAAACTGTTCTGGATCTGGCATCCGACCTACCAACCACTGATCCGATGTGCGCGACAAGTGTTCGTGTTCTAGAAGATGCGATCGCAAGCATCGACATTGCCCACATCGCCCCACACGCCAAACGCGCAATCGAAATACTTGAGACCCTGTTGTGTTTGCAAAATGGTGACGTGGCTCACCAGATTGTGGCTACAGGACACGCCCATCTTGACACTGCTTGGTTGTGGCCATTGCGAGAGACACGCCGCAAGGCCGCGCGAACCTTTGTGAATGCGATTGGGATGGCACGACGGCATCCCGATCATGTCTTCAGTGCCTCTCAGGCTCAGCACTATGAGTGGGTACGGCTCGATCATCCTGAGATGTTTCGTCAAATTCAGCGCCTTGTAGCGGATGGGCAGTGGAGTCCAGTTGGCGGGATGTGGGTTGAAGCAGATCTCAATTTAAGCGGAGGCGAAAGTTTGTGTCGCCAGTTCTTGCATGGTCAGAGATTTTTCGAGAAGTGGTTCGGTATGCGTTCGGATGTGGCATTTCTGCCAGATGATTTTGGCTATCCCGCAGCGTTGCCACAAATTGTCTCCCAGTCGGCATGTTCGTATTTTTTCACTCAAAAACTGTCATGGAATGAGACCAACGTTTTTCCGCATCACTTGTTCTGGTGGGAAGGACTAGATGGATCAAGAGTGCTCACTCATTTCAGCCCAATCGACACATATAACGCAATCAATTCTCCCTCGCAGTTGCGATTCGCTGCCAGAAACTATCTTGATCACGCGATATCTGAGACATCGTTGTCGTGTTTTGGTCACGGCGATGGTGGTGGTGGTCCAACGGATGAAATGGTGCAACGCACACAACTTCTTGCTGACGTCAGCGGAGTTCCGCGAGTACGTTTTGGCGCGCCATCTGATTTTTTTGCAGAAGTACACGAAGCGTCTGGAGACATTGCTCCTACATGGGTGGGGGAGATGTATCTCGAAAAACATCGCGGCACCTTGACGTCTCAGGTTAAAACAAAGCAAGCAAGCCAAGACGCCGAAAGGGCTCTACGTGAGGCTGAGATCTGGATCGTTTCAGCTGGCGAATCGGGGGCTGACCTCACGGAGCATTGGCAGAGTCTTTTGACGCAACAGTTTCATGACATCTTGCCAGGGTCTTCAATTACATGGGTACATCAAGATGCTGAGCGGATTCTGAGTGAAGTTATCGCGGAAGCACGCATGATTTCAGCATCTGCACTCAAGACAAGGGATGAAATATTTTCGCTCACAGTTGTCAACGCATCATCGTTTGATCACTGCGGAGTTGTTGTATCTGATTTACCCACTGGTCTTGCTGGACTAAGCACGACAGATGATCTCGTCGTTTATCAGGACGACAAAGTATCAACTGTGCAACGCTTGTCGTCAGGACGAATTGCATTTATGTGCAGCGTGCCGGCACTGAGCGTCGTATCAGTTCGCATTGACAAGGGCTTGGCAGCCCCACCAGAGAATGCAGTCACAGCAACACAGGACGGCACCGGAACACTGGTGGCCAATGGTCGAATCACGATACACATCACGCCAGACGGCAATATCGACTCCTTGATCGAGGAGTCAACACATCGTGAGGTTGTCGCCCGAGGGACTGCAATGAATTATCTTGTATTGCGATCTGATCAACCAGGCGAATACGACGCGTGGGACATAGATGAGCCCGATACACGCGGAACTGGAAGCCTTATTGAGGATTGGTCTGTTGAGCTGATTGATGCAGGGCCATTGGTTGCGACAATTCGTCGAACCAACGCCGTGGGTCCGTCTCATTTTTCGCACGACATCTGGGTGTGCGCTGGCGAGTCCACCGTAAATAATGAACTGCATGTGCTCTGGAACCATGACGAGACACGTCTCCAGGTGCAGGTGCCTCTTGATATTCATACTGGTGTAGCAACATGTGGAACTCAATTTGGTCACATCGGACGTCCGCGACACGCCAATACATCGTGGGATGCTGCAAAATTTGAAGTATGTGCACATCGCTATGTGCATGTGGGTGAACCACATTTTGGTGCGGCACTCATGAGCGCCGGTCCGCATGGCTTTGATGTTCGTGGTACATCGCTTGCCATGTCGCTCTTGCGGTCGCCACGATTTCCGGACCCTGTCGCTGATCGAGGAGAACAGACTCTTCACTGGAGCATCTGGATCAACGCAGGGGAAGCATTTTCTGCGGGACTAGAGGCTCAAGCTCATCGACTAACTGATCCTGTATATACCCTGCAGGGAGAAGCACACATCAGCACTTGTCTAACGCACGATCTCAACGGCGTTGTGGTCGAGGCAATCAAACACGCCCAGGATGGCTCTGGGGACATCGTTGTCAGGCTTTGGGAATCGTCTGGCGATCGAGTATCTGGCGAGTTACGCATGTCGAAGAACTCAGGTGTTTGGTCTGATGCGACGACCGTATACGAATCAAATATTTTAGAGGATCAATTAGATGTGATTTCGCATCTCAACGGCTCAATGATGCTCACAATGCGACCATTTGAGATTCGCACTCTACGATTTAGACGATGAACAAGAATTCGCGAGGCCTCTTAATTTTTGATGGGCAGTGCGGCTTCTGTCGGCGATGGATTCGATACATGAATCGCTTCAAGCATCACCCAGAATCAGTGGCCTGGCAAGAAACAGATCTTCAAGCAGTTGGGCTGACTCCAGAGCAGTGCACGGCGGCGGTGCAGTGGGTTGGGCCAGACGGAGTCGTGGCATCGGGTTCAGATGCCGCGGCCAGAGTATTAATCGTTGCAGGTTTGCCGTGGAGTCTTGCAGGACGAATGATGTTTGTGCCAGGTATTCGCGCAATTGCGCAGCGCAGTTATCGATGGGTTGCGAATAATCGATATCGGTTTCGCGGAGATCCGCTTCCTCAATAACTTTGCTTTGGTAAAAAGTTTGCTCCTCGTAGTTCATTGAGTTCTTGCACGAGGTAGTCAAGATGTTGAGATTCTTTGGTCAGAAGTAGTTGTTGACGAACTGCATCAATAGGAAGCGCTGCTATCAAGTCAGGCCACTGGCAAAAAGTCCTGCCCAGTACAATTTGCAAAGCCTCAGTGATGCTCGAGATGGGGTTCTTGTCGTAGCTAAGTAGAAGTTTTTCTACGTCGTTCTTTTTAAGTTTTCGAGCAAGGCCACTCGCCGCTATGCGCCGCCTGAGATATGGGGAAAAATAGCCTCGATACCGCTCTTGCAGATTCTTTTGGCGCCAATCGTCGCCAGTGATTTCGCCTCGGCAATCAATTACATTGCAGTGACAGACAAATCGTCGACGAGAAGTTCCGTTGGTCATGGCATCGTCGTATGTGATCTCCTGACCAGCAGGGATATCTTGCATTGCAACAATCTGCACTGCATTTAAAAGACCGCTATTCGGATGACACGAATGATTAATTAAGCAAGTGTCATTTGGATCAGTAATTGTTTGGACAAAAAGATTGTCCTCAATCTGAAGAGCAGTTCGCATGTGTTCTTGGGGCATCTGCTCAAGAACGTCAGATGAGTAGATCATTGAACCACATACAGCGATAACTGATCCGACGCCGATGGGAGAGATAGCAAAGATGCCGACTTGGTTGCCGTCAAGCAGCCGTGCTTCAGCACGAGGAGTGAGTAGATGACACAGATACGCCATGGCGGGCCAACCTCAACTCCGCCCGCTGAGGTTGCCATCACGGTATCGCCTGCAATGCGTCGACCCACCTTGACGACTTATCTGGACAGGTAAATCTGGTTATCCCTTGCTACGGTTGTGACGCAGAGTTAGTTGCAAAAAGGGGACACAATGACCGATTGGAACTTTGGGTTAATTTTCAAGGCGAATGCCAAGAAGGCACCTCATCGACCTGCCCAGATACATGCCGGAAAATCCCAAGACTGGGGCACTTTCCATCAACGTGCCAATGCTTTAGCCGCAGACATGTTGGCGGCCGAATCTGTTGGAGCATCATGAGTTCTGATCGCGCTCATAATCTGCGCCACCGTTTAAGTGGGGGCGAGACAGTGTTAATGCCAGGTGTATGGGATCCGTTGTCTGCACTTCTGACTCGAGATGCGGGGTTCACCACAATGTTCATGTCCGGGTTTTGTGTATCGGCAACATTGCTCGGTGAACCAGATATTGGATTAGTGACGCAAGCAGAGATGGCTGAAGTCGCACGCAGAGTGTGCGCTGCAGTTCCAGACATCAATGTCGTTGTTGACGCAGACACTGGGTACGGAAACCCAAGCAACGTAATCCGCACGGTAGATCTCTGGGAGCAAGCGGGCGCTGCCGGAATGTTTTTAGAAGATCAGGTGTGGCCAAAAAAGTGCGGACACATGGACGGCAAACAGGTCGTGCCTCGTCAGGATTGGCTAGCAAAATTACGCGCAGCAGTTGATCATCGAGATGCGCTGCACATTACCGCGCGCACTGATGCTCGCGGAGTAGAGGGTCTGCCTGAAGCAATAGAACGAGCAAAGATGGCCCGCGACACTGGCGTTGATGCTGTATTTGTTGAAGCCCCTCAGTCAATCGAGGAGTTAGAAACTATTGCAGCAGCGCTGCCAGATATCACGTTGGTTGCCAACATGGTGGAGACCGGTAAAACCCCCTTGCTGACACCCACAGAACTGTCATCTCTCGGATTTCATCTCATCGTGTCACCTTTGACGAGCCTCTTCTCAATGACCAAGGCCATCTCTGAGAGTCTGCAAATTTTGGCCACAAACGGAACCATGCGGGATCATCTAGATCGGTTGACGCCCTTTGATGAGTTCACGGCTGTCGTTGGACTTGATAAACACCTCGCCAATGAAGCCGACTACCGCTAAAGTAGGGGCGTAGCATTAAGAGAGACCAACAGGTCCGGCAACCGGGGTGCAAGCCGTACGGTGCCAGCCCATTTCACGATGGGGATGTGGTTGCGCTTCGGCGCAACAACGGGCTGTCGATCTTTCCTGATACGTGAAATTTTTAGTCATCGGAAGGAAGGATCTATGCGTCAAGCAAATGAGCACACGGGCGTTGCATACGCACCCACTGGCGCATGGCTTCGTGGCGATGCGGTCGGCCATCGATCTTTTTTTACATTCGCCACTCAACGCCCTTTTACATTGGATAGCGGTGCAGCACTGCAAGATGTGACATTGGCATACGAAACATGGGGAACGCTGAATGACGACCGCTCCAATGCGATCTTGATCTGCCATGCGTGGACAGGGGACAGTCATGTTGCAGGTGAAGCAGAAGAAGGACATCCCACTCCAGGTTGGTGGGAAGGAGTTGTAGGTCCTGGACAAGCCGTTGACACGAACAAATATTTCGTTGTGTGCAGCAATGTGCTCGGTGGATGTCAAGGGTCGACTGGTCCGACATCGCCTCATCCCGATGATGGCGCTCCGTATGCGCTGCGCTTCCCTGCGGTCACGATTCGCGACATGGTGCGTGCTCAAGCATCGCTCACAGATTTTCTCGGTATCGATGCGTGGCACAGCGTCATCGGTGGCTCAATGGGCGGCATGCAGGTATTGGAATGGGCAATCACATATCCACACAGAGTGAACTCAATTGTCCCGATAGCGACCTGCATTGAGTCAAGTGCACAACAGATTGCATGGGGTGCGATTGGACGTCGCGCTTTACTCATGGATCCCCTATGGAACGGTGGTGATTACTACGGTGCCGCACCAGATCAGGGTCCATGGCACGGTCTTGCAGTAGCGCGAATGATTGCGCAAGTCACGTTTCGAACTGACAACCGATTCAATGACAAATTCGGACGTGAATTATGCGATACAAACTTTCATAACGACGGAATCGATCTTTTTGATCGATTTGAAGTAGAAAACTATCTCGACTATCACGGCGACAAACTCATTCGGCGCTTTGATGCAAACAGTTATTTGTATATAGGCAAAGCGATGGATCTACATGATGTCGGTCGCGGTCGCGGAGGTGTTGCCCGTGCAATGAATCGAATCACGGCACCAACTTTGACAATTGGTATCGACAGCGACATCTTGTATCCGGAATACCAACAAGAGTTGCTACACGAAAGTGTCAGCAAAAAGCATCCACTCACTCGATATGCACAGATTTCTAGCCCCGAGGGTCACGACGGATTTTTGATTGAGACAACCAAAATCAGCGCCGAGCTTGCTGCATTTTTATCCGCACTCAATGAGGTGGTTCGTTAGGCGTTCTCAGCAGTGCGTCAAGCCTGCTCACGCAGACACTCTTGGAAGGCACTCGTAGTAGTAGTTGCTCAGTCTGGCGAAGTAAGTACAAGTTTCGACCCTTTGGAGGGTCTGGCACGACGCCTGTCATTTTCCAGTCACCACTGATTTGGCTCTTGACCATGCCCCGCACCCGAAGTTGTACCAAACCATCGGGAGTGATGGTTGCTCGAGCCTCTCGCCATCGACTTGGCGTTGAACCCTTTTCAGCCACAACATGAACTCGACACGTAAATCGATAACCATCCTTTGCCGACCAATGGGCTTCGTGCTTCTGCAGATACCACCACAACCCACCGAGTGCGCCAAGAAATGCACTTGCAGACAGAATGTTTTCCACAGGTGAACAGTCTCTCACGCACTGTCACTTGAATTGAAGTGGAGCCGTGCGAGACTATAAAGATGCTCTCGACCATGATCGGATCTCAGTTGTTTGTGAATCTGATTGGTGGGGGTCTGCTCTTGATTGGCCTGGGTCTATTATCTGCGACGATAATTTTTTGGCGTAGTGCGCGTCCCGATCCAGAACTACTTGGCCCGCTTGAAATCATGTATGACCGAAAATTTGCTCGGGCAGATGAACAAGAAAGGCTCGCGCTGCGTAACCAATACCGACCTGTCGATGCAGACCCCGTTGTCGAGTCTGAGGCGCCGGCGGTCTTGAGCCGCGAGCCTGATTCGGAACCATTAAAGGAAGTACTTGATCCATTTTCGCATGATGATGATGCGGTTGACGTGATCCAGAAACCCTCGGTGGTGCCTGATCTGATTGATCCCCTAATTCACAAATTTCACAAAGACGGAGGTTCCTAGAATGCCAGCATTTAATCCAGATGAGATGATCGCTCGTTATCGAGACCGAGCAGCAGCAGTGCGCAAAAGACCGTTACCGCCAGTGGCAGGTGAAGAACGGCAACTTTTTATCGCTCAGGCAGAAGCCGATTTTCAAGACTTCGCGATCATCGGCGATTCAGTGGCAACGATCGAGGATGGTGTACTCGTACTTCGAATTGACATGCGCCCCACAGGCGCGTGACATCTGTAGTCGCGAGAGCGCGTGCTGCTGGATCAGCGCGGGACGATCTTCCGGTGTTGGCTGCGGTAGTGGCTGTATTGGCGTGGGGCTCTGGACCGCTAATGACGCGAGCGATGTCAGTTCCAACGCCGACGCTGGTGTTTTATCGACTCGCTATCGGTGTTCCATTGATGATCGCTATCGCCTACAGAACCGGTGGTAGATGCACTCTTGCATTAACAAAAAGAACAGCAATTCCTGGGATCTTTTTTGGACTCTCAATGCTGACAGGATTTGCATCAGTCAAACTTACGAGTATCGCTAACG
>JAEMRC010000005.1:2642-36094 GCA_016463545.1 Ilumatobacteraceae bacterium | reverse complement strand
GTTGGCGCACCGCAGGCACAGCACCTGAGCATGGTGGCGGCCGTTGCCGCACAGGCAGGATGGCTGACGCCTCCCGCGCACATGGTGCATGTCGCTTTTGGCAATGTGCTCGGAGATGACGGAAAAATGCTGAAGAGTCGTGCAGGTGACACCGTAAAACTTGCTGCGCTACTAGAAGAGGCCGTAGAGCGGGCGGCAAAGGCGATTGCACAAAAGAACCCAGATATGCCGGAGCAAGAGCGTGCACAGGTAGCGCACATGATCGGAATCGGCGCAGTGAAGTATTCAGACCTGAGCACAGACCGAGTAAAGGATTACGTCTTTGATTGGGAGCGGATGCTGAGTTTCGATGGCAATACAGCACCGTATTTACAATATGCGCATGCTCGTATGTGCAGTATCTTTCGGCGTGCCGACATTGAACGCGAATCTGTCAGATCTGTGTCTCCAATTATTCTCGAACCGCGCGAGCACGCGCTTGCTATTCGCATGTTGCAATTTGATTCAGCGGTGTGGGATGCGCTCGATAAATATTCTCCACATCGCTTGTGCACATATCTTTACGAACTGGCAACTGATTTCACCGCTTTCTACGAACATTGTCCCGTACTCAAAGCAGATACCGAAGAACAGCGACTCTCACGCCTTGCTTTGTGTGATTCTGCGGCGCGCGTGCTGGAGTGTGGACTAAATCTTCTAGGCATTCGCGCACCGGAGCAGATGTGAGCGCGGTCCCAATGCGTTTGCTGCCTGACAGCTCGCATGCCGAGTCTGATGGTGCGCTTAGTGTCGGTGGATGCCGCATTGATTCGTTAGCGTCACAATACGGGACGCCACTCTTTGTGTATGACGAAACACACATACGCGCTCGTGCTCGCGAAGCCATTGCAGAGTTTGGGTCAGATCGAGTCATCTACGCCACCAAGGCGTTTCTCTGCACAGCAATGGCTCGGCTCATTCACGAAGAAGGCTTGTTGCTCGATGTCGCTACAGGTGGTGAATTGTTTACGGTTCTGCACGCAGGTGTGCCAGCAAGTCGCTGTGTCATGCACGGCAACAACAAAAGTATTGAAGAATTGCGCTACGCCATGTCCGAAGGTGTTCGCCATATTGTTGTCGACAGTTTTGATGAGATAGATCGCATTGAAGCACTTCACGGCACTGGTTTGCCTGCACCACGTGTTCAACTACGAATCACGCCAGGCGTACATGTGCACACGCACGAGTTTGTTCAAACAGGACAGGACGACAGCAAGTTCGGTTTTAATCTCAATAACGGTGATGCTCTTCGCGCAATTGAGCGTGCGCGTGCGTGCACGGCAATCGATCTAGTTGGTATTCATTGCCATATTGGATCAAACGTCTTTGACGCAGAGAATTTTGCGAAAGCGAGTGAGGTGATGGTGAATCTGTTTGCAACACTTGACTTGCCAGAACTCACTCTTGGTGGGGGACTCGGCGTTGCGTACACCGAAGCAGAAACTGCACCGACCATCACGCAATGGGCATCAGTTTTGCGAAGCGCAACTGCTGCGTTGCCTGCAAGCACCATCGTCATGGTTGAGCCAGGTCGTTGCATTGTCGCTTCGAGTGCGATCACGGTCTACACCGTCGGAACTGTCAAGCCAATCGCAGGCATTCGCACGTATGTCGCAATTGATGGCGGCATGAGCGACAATCCACGCCCCGTTTTGTACGGAAGCGGATATGAGGTATTCGATCCACAACGCGTGCTGGCAGATCGACCAGAGCGTGCGCGGGTGGTCGGAAAACATTGCGAGAGCGGCGATGTGCTGGTGAACGACGCATCCGTACCTAGCGACGTATGTATAGGAGACCTTCTGGCAACTCCGGTGACTGGCGCATATGGCTATTCAATGGGCAGCACATACAACAAAGTGCCCCGTCCAGCAGTGGTATTTGTTGCTGATGGCGTATCGCGCGTTGTGGTGCGTCGCGAAACCTACGACGATCTCGTTCGTCTCGACCAATAGGCTGTTGCAATGGCAATATCACCATCATCTGAACCAGACATCGTGCGCCTTGGCTTACTAGGTTTTGGCAATGTTGGCGCCGCTTTTGTGCAGCTTGTCGTGCAACAAGCCGACACTATTGAATCTCGCACAGGTATTCGTTTAGAGGTTGCACGTGTTGGGGTGCGCAACCTCAGCGATAGTCGACAAAAGCAACTCGTTCAAGGAGTCATGTCAACAGATGTGCAAGCTCTCGTCGCCGATCCCGATGTCGATCTCATTGTCGAAGTCATGGGTGGGATCGACCCAGCACGTGACCTCATTACGTATGCACTCAAGAACGGCAAGCCCGTCGTTACTGCAAACAAAACCCTGTTGTCGCAATTCGGAGCAGAGTTATTTGCGGTCTCTGACTCGTGTGGAGTTGATCTACTTTTTGAAGCAGCAGTCGCTGGTGGTATCCCATTTGTGCGAGCACTCCGTGAAAGCCTGCGCGGAGAACCAATCCGACGCGTTATGGGAATCGTCAATGGCACGACTAACTACATCTTGACAAAGATGACCGAAGACGGCGCTCAGTACGCCGACGCACTTGCTGAGGCTCAGCAACTCGGATTCGCAGAGACTGATCCGACAGCTGATGTTGAGGGTCATGACGCAGCGGCAAAAGCAGCAATCATTGCATCGATCGCATTTGGCGCACACGTTGTTGCGGCAGATGTCTACTGCGAAGGCATCAGCAGTATCACGGCTGCAGACATTTCGATTGCGCACCGCCTGGGATACGTTGTCAAATTGCTGGCAATCGCCGAACAAGCAGCAGGTTCTCAAGATGTTGCAGTACGGGTGCATCCTGCCATGGTTCCCATCACTCATCCTCTGGCAAGTGTGCGCGATAGCTATAACGCGGTGTTTATCGAGGGCGACGCCGTCGGATCGTTAATGTTCTACGGACGTGGCGCTGGCGGAATGCCCACAGCAAGCGCAGTTCTTGGTGATGTCATCGATGCTGCCGTTAATTTGCGTAAAGGAACACACGCTGACATTGGCACGTTCACTCAAGTCTCAATCAAGGCGATCGCTGACATCTCATCACAGTATCTGTTGGGGTTTGACGTTGCTGACAAACCCGGAGTCCTTCACGCCATCACTGGAGTGTTTGCGCGTCACGGTGTCAGCATCCGTCAAGCCGAACAAGAAGGAATTGGTGAAGATGCTCGACTCGTGTTCATTACTCATGCAGCACGTGAATCAGATGTGCAGAATTGTCTGCGAGAGTTCGGTGAACTTGATGCTGTCAAAAAGTCTCTAGGTTTCATTCGCGTCATCGGGGAGTAGTCGTGCAGTACATATCAACACGTGGCGTCGCTCCATCTCTAGGTTTTGCTGATGTAGTGCTCGAGGGACTCGCCACCGATGGTGGTCTATATGTGCCACAATCTTGGCCAAGTCTCAGCACACATCGCCCGCGCGCATATGCCCAACTCGCCGCGAATGTGATGCAGCCATTTGTCGAGCCTGACTTTGACAATAAGACCTTGCTCGAACTGTGCGAGCAGGCGTACTCCACATTTCGCGAGCCTCAAGTTGTGCCACTTGTTGAGATCGAGCCGAATCACTATCTGCTTGAGTTGTTTCATGGACCAACGCTCGCATTCAAAGATATTGCTCTGCAGTTACTCGGACTCTTTTTTGACAGCATTTTGTCTGCGCGCGGGGAACACATCACTGTCGTAGCAGCCACAAGTGGCGACACAGGCAGCGCTGCAATTGATGGAGTGAGCAAATGTAAAAACGTCGACATGGTAATTCTGTACCCCTATGGCCGCGTGAGTGATGTACAACGCCGACAAATGACAACAGTTCAATCTCCCAATGTCCATGCCATCGCTATTGACGGAACCTTTGACGATTGTCAGGACCTCGTAAAAGCAATGTTCAACGACACGGTATTTAGAAACACACATCGGCTTGCAGCAGTCAACTCCATCAACTGGGCCAGAGTGATGGCTCAAATCGTGTACTACGTGTCGGCATCTGACCACTTCGCGAAACCAATTGATGTAACAGTGCCAACCGGAAATTTTGGAAATGTGTTAAGTGGTTGGATCGCCAAACAAATGGGAACACCATTGAACCATCTTGTGGTTGCATCTAATTCCAATGACATTCTTACTCGTTTTTTTGAGAACCAAACAATGACCGTTACTGGTGTCACGCCAAGTCTCAGCCCCAGCATGGACATTCAAGTCTCGAGTAATTTTGAGCGACTCTTATTCGAAATGAATGACCGCAATGGTGCGCAAACAGCGCAACAACTTCAACGCTTTCGAGAGCTTGGAACTTTTGCAGTCGAACCAGATCAATATGCGCAATGGATTGCCCCTAATTTTCGTGCTGGCCGATGCGACGATGCACAAACACTGGCCACAATCAGTGATGTCTACGCTGCAAGCGGAATTCTCATAGATCCACATACGGCGGTTGGCGTGCACGTTGCACGCCAACACATAAACCCTGACATCCCAATGGTGACGCTGGCAACAGCGCATCCTGCAAAGTTTCCTGACGCGGTTGAACAAGCAACAGGTGTGCGACCACAGTTGCCTGAGCATCTTGCCGATCTATTCGAGCGCCCCGAGCGCACTCAGTTGTTGCCACTCGATCTACAGGTTGTGCAGAAGTTCGTTGCCTCAGTCGCGCACTGAGCGCTGCTAGTAGCTGGCTGCAGAGATCGTAAGATCGTGCTATGTCAAGTTCAAGTACATCACCAATCGCAGTAGTTACAGGCGCAAATTCAGGCATTGGGCGGGCCACCGCAATCCATCTTGCGTCTCACGGATATGTCGTCTACGGAACAGTCCGCAGTATCGATCGTGCGACGAAGGCCATCAGCATGGCTGAGCAGGCAGGCGTCACTATTGATTGGATTGAGTTAGACATCGCAGACGACCTCAGCGTGAAAGATGGCTTTGCCCAAATTCTCCAGGACGCTGGTCGTGTAGACGTGATGGTGAACAACGCAGGAGTTGGCGGTAATGCAGTTGTAGAGGAGTGTCCCCCTGCGTTGTATCAAGAAGTCATGAACATCAATTTGTGTGGAGCAGTGCGTTGTATTCAAGAAGTGTTACCCGGAATGCGCCAGCGAAACTCAGGATGTATTGTGAATGTCTCGTCTGTCGTCGGTCGTTTCGCTGCACTCGGGCAGGCGCCATATGTTGCATCCAAGTGGGCGCTCGAAGCAATGAGTGAAGCACTCGCTCAAGAGATTGCGCCGTTTGGAATTCGGGTAGCCATCGTCGAACCAGGCATTACAAAGTCAGCGATCTTCGCCAAAAATATTGATGCCCCCAACTCGACTGGCGTATACGACGCGCACTATCGCCGACTTTTTCAGTTCTATGCAGCAGGCATGGCGCAGTCAACGCAGCCAACTGAAGTTGCAGAAGTCATCTTGCATGCAATACAGACAGCGAGTCCACAATTGCGATACCCAGTGTCGTGGGGAGCAGTGGAAATGTTAAGCAAGAGACCAAATGTGAGCGATGCCGATTGGGTCGCGCTCGGCGCAATTATTGAAGATAGTGATTACATCGCAGAATTTAAGCGACTCTTCGGCGTGGACATTGCAGTCAAATAATTAAGATCAAAGCGCTACTGAACGATTGACTGGATGTGTCGTGCGGCGGCCAAGAATTGCTGCATGATCTGGCCGAGATCTTGTTTTTCTAGTTCGTTTCCGTCTTCGTCTTCTTCGTCGTCTTCGATAATGCGTCGGACCACCCAGACGTCGGTGCGGACCGACTCTTCGATGCCATCAACTTTTGGAGAAGGAGTGACTTCGATGTCGATGCAATCAGGAAGTGGATCTGACAGATCCTTGATGAGTTTGATGACGGTGTAGGTGTCAAAAGGCATTCCGGAATTGGCCAGAACGGCAACTTCTGCGGTGTATTCGTGGTATTCGTGATCTTTTGTGGGCTGACCAACGAATATCTCAAGGTCTCCTAAAGTCACCCCGATTGGTTCTGGGAAGACAATAAGTTCGTTCTCCCAGCCGTCTACTACTACGTATGGGTTGTAGTCGGGACCCCGAACGGGAAGAACTTTTGGTGTCGGCTCCACGATGGGCAAGACGACTCCACCTTCTAATACCAACCAATCAACCACTACCAGAATGTCGGCCACGAGATAGTTGGGATAGGACTGTTCTCCTAATTTGTAGTATCCCTCGATGGCTGGTGAGTGTTTGTCTTGTTGGGTCATGTATGACACCTCCTTGCATAATCACCATAACGAAAGGGTGCGTCACACGAAGTTGCTCATGAAGTGATATACACGCGCGCGCACGCGTACACACGCGTACGTGTACGCGCGCACATCCCGCGGGCGCCCGCCACCGCGCGCGAGGCAATATTTTTTTAAGCCTTATGACCACTGAGTCACAGAGCATCATCGACCTAACTATGACAAAGGGTGCCTGTATATAGAGGACCATGAAAAATTCCAGCACACCCAAGAAGGTCCCATCCACGTCACCTATATCTCCTCGAGCATCCTCGAGGAGACCATTACTTATTGTTGAGTCACCTGCGAAGGCCAAGACGATCTCGAAGTATCTCGGCACCGCCTATATGGTCGAAGCATCAGTCGGGCACATCGCAGATATTCCTGAAAAGAAAAACTCCGTCGATGTCGACAATGGTTTCGCCGTTGAGTATGTGCTCACGCCAAAGGGTCGTGAGACCATCACGCATCTTCGTCAACAGTTAAAAAAAGCATCGATGCTGATTCTGGCGACGGATGCCGATCGCGAGGGTGAACTCATTGCTGCTCATCTCGTAGAGTTTTTGAAGCCCACCGTGCCTGTGCAACGAGTGGAGTTTCGCTCTGTCACCAAGGACGCTGTCGAGAAAGCACTCACACAGCCTCGTCAGATCGATGCGTCACTCGTGGAAGCCGCCAAGACTCGTCGCATTTTGGATCGTCTGTATGGATTTGAAGTGTCGCCGGTGCTGTGGCGCAAGGTTCGCCAGAATCTTTCAGCAGGGCGAGTGCAGAGTCCTGCGATGCGGCTTGTGGTTGAGCGCGAACTAGAGCGTCATCAGTTTGTCAGCGCAGGCTATTTCGACATCGATGCAACGTCAGCAACATCGCCGGTGTTTGTAGCCAAGTTGACTGCAGTAGATGGTCAGCGCATTGCAACCGGAAAAGATTTTGACTCCAGAGGAGCACTCGTCAACGATGTGCGAGCAATTTCAATTGAGATGGCTACTGCCATTGCCACGGTTCTTGAGAGTGGGCCATCAGCGCTCACGGTGTCTTCGTTCGCCGAGAAGGCGTACAGCCGATTCCCACAGCGTCCATTCACGATGAGCAGTTTGTATCAAGCGGCAGGGAATCGTCTTGGAATGAGCACGGCCGAGGCTCGTGTAGTGAGCCAGCAACTCTTTGATCATGGTCACATCACGTATCCCCGAACAGATAACGGGGCGTTTGGGCGTGAGGCGCTTGCCAAAGTGCGACATGCCGTGAAGGAAGTCTTTGGCGATGCATTGCTGTCTCCCAAGGCTCGCTACATCAGTGGCGCCGGAAAAAATGCGCAAGCAGCACACGAGGCAATTCATCCAACACGAATGTTGGTGCGTCGCCCTGCAGGCCTCACGCCTCGACAGCAAGCGCTGTATGAACTGATTTGGCAGCGCACTATTGCCACACAGATGTCAGACGCAAGCGGTGTCACGGTGTCGGTCACTCTGCAGACGACTGCCGCAACATCTCCGACAGTTGATTGTGAGTTCAGCGCGTCGGGAACCACTATTACATCGCCCGGATTTCGATTGGCATATGGGTTCGACGAGGAAGATGAGAAAGAAAAAGCTCTCCCAGTGCTGACCGTGGGCGAGTCTGTGCCGATGGAGTCATTCACGATGTTGCAACATGCGACGGCGCCACCAGCGCGTTTCACCGAAGCGTCATTAGTGAAAGAACTCGAAGAACTCGGAATCGGCCGACCATCGACATATGCGTCAATTATCGCAAAATTGCGAGAGCGCTACATCTGGTCAAAAAAAGGGGAGCGAGCACTTGTGCCAACCATTACTGCATTTGCAGTGCATCGCATTATGACGCAATATTTTCAGCCTCTCGTTGATTACACCTTCACGCAGATCATGGAAAAAGATCTTGATCGCATTACGTCAGGTGAACAAATGCGCGATCTGCTTCTTACTGATTTTTATTTCGGAGCAGGCGGCGAATGGCCAGGTATTCATCCACTTATTGAGAACACGATTAAGACAATTGACCCGAAGCAACTTTTTGCGATTGACCTTGGGCTACACCCGACAACAGGTGAGTCAATGCTGATCAAACCCGGGATTCTGCGCAAAGGGACGTTCAGTCCGTATCTGCAATGCGGTGAGGCCACGCGCAGCATCTCTGATCAGACCATGCTCGACGAACTTGATATTCCGGCGATGGTGGCATTGCTCAGCGCACAAGCAGTCGTTGTTGGTCACATCGATGGAGTGCCAGTGATTGTGAAAACGACAAGTACTGGTAGTTACTTTCAGCTGGGCAACAAAGACGCACTGCCAGTTGGGAGTAAAAAACCACGCACTGCAGGTTTGCTGTCCAACATGACCCCCGAGACCGTCACGATCGAAGACGCCATTGCAATGTTTTCACTTCCGCGAACGATTGGCTCTCACCCCGAAACGGGTCACGACATCGTGGCGCACTTTGGCAAGTTCGGTGCCTACATCGTGTGTGGCGAGGACACTCGGTCACTCAAAGATGAGACCGCTTTATTCAGCCTGATTCTGGGTGATGCGGTGGCTCTTTTGGCTATTCCAAAAAAGCCTCGGGGCAATTTTCGAGGTAAAAAGTAGTGGTGAGGTCGTTGCCAAGTGGAGACACAGGGGCTAGGGTGGAGGTTGCTCGGGGTTCCCCGAGGCTCCCGTCAGATGTCTTTGGCTGGTTGAGTGTTGAGCATCTCACTTCGGTAAGGCGCTCAATTTCCCAGAAATCCCCCGAAAACAGTGACTGAAAAGACTGAACGAAAGCAGGCACCACAATGGCCGCACATGCCCTAGAAAAATCACAACTCGAAACAAAAGATCGAGAGCAACTCCTCGCGATCGCTGATGCCCTTGGGGTGTCATCGGTCTCTCGAGCCACGAAGTCTGTATTGATTGACAAGATTCTTGACAAAACAGGTGCCAACACTCCGGCGCCAAAGCCGGCCGCCGCGCCAGAAGAAAAGCCCGTCGCCCAAGCAGCACCTGCACGCGAACCGCGACCAGCGGCTACCGCCCCCAAAATGGGTGCTGACGGTGAGCCCATGGCTGACTGGGAAATCGAGTTGGCCGAACACGAAGGTCGCATGACCCCAGAGCAGGCAACGACGGCTCGAGATAACAGTGCGCGTCCACAACGCGATGCTGGGCAGCCTCGTCAGCAGGGAAATCGTCAACAGGGTGATCGTCAACAGGGTGATCGTCAGCAAGGCGATCGTCAACAGGGCGATCGTCAGCAAAACAATGCGCCCGGAAATCGTCCACAAAATAGTGGTCAAGACAACTGGGAGAACAGCGATCGTAATCCGCGCAATCGTCGTCGCCGTCGCGGCAAGGGTCCGCGTGATGAAGGCCCGCAGGGACAAGATCGCTTTGAAGTCAATGATCGAGAGCCACGCGATGGTGGCGAAGTAATTAGCAATGAACCAGTCGAAGTGTCTGGCTATTTAGATTTACGTGATGAGGGCTACGGCTTTTTGCGCATAGGTGGTTATCTCACAACACGCGAGGATGCGTATGTGCCTGTCAAGTTGACTCGGCAATACGGATTACGCAAGGGAGACCACGTCACTGGAACAGCGCGTCCTGCCGGAAGAAATGAAAAAAATCCCGGAATGCTTGAGATTCTTACAGTAAACGGAAGAGATCCTGAATCAGCAAAAAAGCGTCCACGGTTTGAAGATCTCACACCACTGTTTCCGGATTCACATTTAAAGTTAGAAGATCTCAGCGATCCAGGCAATGTGACCGCTCGCATTATTGATTTGATTGCTCCGATCGGAAAAGGTCAGCGCGGATTAATCGTGTCGCCACCTAAGGCTGGCAAGACAACAATCATGAAAACGATTGCAACGTCCATTGAAAAAAACAATCCAGAAGTAAAACTTATTGTCTTGTTGATTGATGAGCGACCCGAAGAAGTGACCGACATGCGTCGCACCGTCAAGGGCGAGGTCATTGCGAGCACGTTTGATCGCCCAAGCGACGAGCACACACAGATCGCTGAACTCACAATTGAAAAAGCAAAGCGCTTGGTTGAACTAGGCGAAGATGTCGTCATCATCTTGGACGGAATCACTCGATTGTCGCGTGCCTATAACTTGGCAGCGCCAGCGACTGGTCGCATCATGTCAGGTGGTATTGATGCTGGCGCTCTGTATCCGCCCAAGAAGTTCTTTGGAGCGGCGCGCAACATCGAAGAAGGCGGAAGCTTGACGATCTTGGCAACTGCGTTGGTCGAAACCAATAGCCGCATGGATGATGCCATCTTTGAAGAGTTCAAAGGAACAGGCAACATGGAACTACGCCTAGACCGCAAGATCGCGGAGCGCCGTGTGTTCCCTGCCATTGACGTGGATGCCAGTTCGACCCGCCATGAGGAGCTTCTTTTTGACCGCAAACAGCTGCCATTGGTCTGGAAACTACGCCGAGTCTTGAGCGGAATGGCTGCCGAGGGCAGCCCCGCCCCGGGTCTGGAATTGCTGATGGATCGCCTGCGTACTTTCAAGTCAAATGACGAATTCTTGTCTGAAATCGCGAAGCAACCCACGAATTAGAACCGATACACTTCACCCCTTAGTTTGAGGAGACGATATGAAGACCGAAATCCATCCTGATTATTCAGACATCCAAATCAAGTGCTCATGTGGCAACACATTCACTACTCGCAGCACAAAGGGCAAAGACATCAGCGTTGAATTGTGCAACGAATGTCACCCATTTTTCACGGGTAAGCAAAAGTTGGTCGACACGGGTGGTCGCGTAGAGCGCTTCAACAAGCGTCACGGCGAGCGCAAGGCAGGCCCCAAGAAAGCCGAATAGGTTTTCGTGTCAGACGAGTTAGAGCGACGTAGTCGCTTACTTGGTATAAAACTTCGCGCATTAGTGCGAGATCACATCGGGTCAGATCCTGATGGAGAAATTTTCCCATTCGGATTGGGCGCTGCATTAGTGACATCCGATGCAACATTTGTCTTGGTCGAAGGCGATGCCAGCAAAGCGTTGGGTCCATCGTTGTCATGGGCACTGCAACACAGTGACGCACCACTTCATGTGCTGGCAGACAGAGACACCGGAGTCTTGGCTCGTCGTGCAGAGAACTTTCATCATCCCATCTCGATCTGGCACATTGCAGATCGCGTATTGCTTCCGGCAGTTGTAGAACCATTCACGGTTCAAGTCGAGCCACTTAGTTCACATCTAGCGTTTATCGGATTGATTGCCCAAGCCGGTGCTGATGTAGTAATTGAGCACGGTGTTGTCACGGGTGAAGTACAAGGCCTTGAGATTTGTCGCGTTGTTGATGACGCCTATACGGGTGAGTCCAGACTAGAAGTGGGGATGGGAGCACATGACCGTGAAGCGTTTGCGATGATTCACGGTTCACTCCCAACAGAAAAAGCATTGCGCAATGTGATTGACGCCGTGAGCGTACATCGCAGTGTCGGAGCCGACCCACATCCGCTCAACACATTTGGAGCAGAGCGCCTCATGCGCGCGCGTGTCATTGCCAATCCGCAATCGGTGGGTTTTGTCCATGCAGAAGCAGCCGAACCACCAGTGCAACGAATGAATCTCAAAGATGCGGTGCCATGTGTGGCGCTTGCTGTTGGCGCACAAGGTCAACGACTTGTGGTCACGTTTGCACACGGAATTGATTTAGATGTCGTGCCGTTTGCCCTTGATGCTTGGCAACGCCTAGAACCAACAGCGCTGCCTGCCGTGGTATTACGCGACCAAGATGTTGTGAAGTCAATTGAGCGCTTGGCCCACAATGCCATAACGAGCGTGCAGATCATCGCCTTCCGGGCTGGCTGAGCCGTATCCTGACAGGGTGCAAGATCGCCTGGAGTCCATAGAGCGCGACTATGTCGACCTCGAAGCCAGTCTGGGAAGTCCTGAAATCTTGGGAGACCAGGACAAAATGCGCGAGGCCGGTCGTCTCTACAAACAACTCACACCATTAGTCACATGTATTCGGGCGCTCACCGAAATGCAAGGAAACGCCCAGGCCGCTCGTGAACTTATGGCCGAGACCGCAGGTGACGAACGAGATAATTGGCGCGAAGAATTGATGGCATCGGAAGCCGCAATTGAAGTTCTTGAAGAAGAACTCAAACTATTGCTGCTGCCTCAAGACCCCAATGACGGAAAAAATTTGATCATGGAAATCCGTGGAGCAGAGGGCGGAGAAGAAGCAAACTTGTTTGCCCACGACTTGCTTGAGATGTATCGAGCATACGCAGCCAAATACAACTGGAACATCGAGACACTGCAGATGGACATGTCAGAGATGGGCGGAGTCAACCAAGTGACTTTGCTAATTAAAGGTGAGTCAGCATGGAGTCATCTTAAATTTGAAGGTGGTCCACATCGGGTGCAACGAGTGCCAGCCACCGAGGCCCAAGGTCGGGTGCATACATCGTCGGCAACCGTCATGGTCATGCCAGAAGCTGAAGAAGTTGATATCAGTATTGACGATAAAGATCTCGATATTGATGTGTATCGGGCCAGTGGTCCTGGAGGACAAGGTGTCAATACCACCGACTCTGCTGTACGCATTACTCACCGACCTACAGGACTTGTTGTTTCAATGCAGGACGAAAGAAGCCAGTTGCAAAACCGCGCACGCGCGATGCAGGTGCTGAGATCGCGTTTGCTGAAATTGCGTCAAGAAGAAGCAGACGCGAAGGCTTCAGCGGCTCGCAAAGCACAAGTAGGCGGTGGTGGACGCAGCGAAAAAATCCGCACATACAACTACAAAGACAATCGAATCACTGATCACCGAATCGGTTTTACGTTGTATCAGTTGCAAGTTGTTCTTGCTGGCGATCTAGATCCTGTGATCGATGCACTGCAAGCAGACCTGCGGGCACGTCAACTCGCTGGCGATGACTGACACAACAATCACATGGCGCACATTGATGGCGACAACTGCCGTTTTAGTGGGGGATCGCATCACGGCAATGTGGCTCTGTCATCATGCGAGTGGTTGTGATGCAGATGAGTTTTTAGCAATATTGGATGACTCTGTCTCGCAGCGTTCAGTCGCTCACATCGACGCAATGGTGCACCGCTTATTGGCAGGCGAACCGTTGCAATATGTCATGGGGCGTTGGGCATTTCGACACCTTGATCTCATGGTCGATAAACGAGTCTTGATTCCGCGACCAGAGACAGAACAATTAGTTGACATCGTGTTGTCCTATCTACGAGATTTCCCAGAGAACCATGCCGCGGTGGTCGCTGATCTAGGCACAGGTTCAGGGGCAATCGGTTTGTCGCTATTGCACGAACTCAAACTCGGCTCTATCACGGCGTATTTGGCAGATGCTTCTGTTGATGCATTGGATGTGGCTCGTGCCAATGTGTCGGGGGCAGGTAGATCAGGGATCAACGCAGTTGTCGTGCACGGCAACTGGTACGACGCGTTGCCAAATCAGATGCGCCAAACATTTGATGTCATTGTCAGCAATCCGCCATACATTGCTGACAATGATCCAGAAGTTGCAGACAATGTGCTGCATTGGGAACCAGGTGATGCGTTGTTTGCTGGAGCCGATGGTCTTGATGCAGTACGACACATTGTTGCTGGTGCGCGCGATTGGCTGAAACCCGGTGGTCTGCTGGCCATTGAGATTGGATACAAACAAGGTGATGCTGTACTGCAACTGCTGCGTGCTGCTGGATTAGAAGAGACGCAAGTGATTCCAGATCTGTCTGGGCGCGATCGATTTGCGCGCGCTATCGCGCCACATTGACGTCTTGTACTGCTGAAGTTACGAGCAGAGATGCTCTTGCAAAAATGAAAGCTGATGAAGCAATAAGTTCTCAGCGACAATTTCTTGTGGTGTCATGTGCGTGACACCTGACAACGGAAGCACTTCATGTGATTTGCCAGCCGCCAGAAGCGCTGAAGACAATTGCAGGGTGTGTGCTGCCACCACATTGTCATCAGATAATCCGTGAATCAGCAGAAGTGGTCGAGAGAGTTTGTTGGCATCGTTGATGAGCGAAGTTGTGTCGTACGGGTGACTATCGATTTGTGGATGACCGAGGTATCGCTCGGTGTAATGCGTGTCATAGAGCATCCAGTCAGTCACGGGTGCACCTGCAATGGCGCAATGAAAAATATCTGGCCGACGCAACACGCCAAGTGCGGCGAGGTATCCGCCAAAGCTCCAACCCCGAATACCAACCCGAGACAAGTCTGCACGCGGCTCTATGTCGCCAAGTGCAAGTGCAACTTCAACTTGGTCGGTCAAAACTGGGTCAGCAAGGTCGTGATGAATGCTGCGTTCCCAATCAGTGCCACGGCCTGGCGTGCCTGCTCCGTCAACAACAACCACAACAAAACCTTGATCTGCAAACCATTGAGACGTGGCGAACGAGTGCGCTGATGCAACGACACGTTGGGCATGTGGACCACCATACGGATCAAAGAGAACAGGCAGGCGCGATGTGCCCGGGTTGCGAGGGGTCAGTACAGCAATTGGAATTGCTCTGTCGCCAACGCGATGAAATTGTGTTGTTGACAAAAATGGCAGTGGCTCTGCATAATTTGCAATCTCGCGCACGTCGTTATCAGACCCATCGTCAGACAAAAGAATATGAAAACTTGCACGAGTATGTGTGACGGAGTTCGTGCGTGCAACCGTGAGGTTTTCGTTGCTGACTGCAGATGAGACAAGGTTTCCGTCATGAATGCAGCCAAGAGATGAAGCCTGGGTGTCATAGCTCCAGATGTGTAGAACTGATGGTGTGTCAATGGGATTGGCATGAAAGACAATGCGCTGGCCGACGTGACTCACTGAACGAACCTGCATCTCGGGTGGCGTAATAGCGACATTGTCTAGAAGTAGTCGACGTGCGCCGTCTCTGTCAGCGCATGTGACAAGTTGGTTATTCGGAGTAAGCGCTGGTGTTCCGGATACAAGTTCAACCCAGCATTGGTCTGTGTCTGTATAACGTTGCACGCACGCACCAGAACTTGTGTCGATATCTAAAATAGCGATAGTGCGTTGATCACGTGATTGCACCTGCACGATGCAACCCGCTTTGCTCCATTGCACTGCTGTTATGTATTCCCACGCATCGGCAATATCTATTGGGGTAAGTGTTGTCGTGTTGATGTCGACGATATGTAGCGATGTTGTTGCGTTAGTCGTTCCGGCTGCTGGGTAACGGTGCGCTACTGCGGGCAGAGAAGGACTAGCAGGATCAGCGATGTACCAGGTGTTGACATTGCCAACATCAACACGCTCGACGATGATGTGCGTCCCTGTAGGGGACCACCAGTATCCGCGGTGTCGGCCCATTTCTTCGGCTGCCACGAATTCGGGCGAGCCCCATGTCACTGTTTCGTCAGGGTCTGAGCACAGAATTGTTTCTTCACCATCGAGCGTGCACACGTAAAGGTCTCCGTCACGAACATATGCAATACGCGTGCCAGTTGGGTCTAGTCGCGGATCAAAAATGCCGGGTGCAACATTGATCGCTTGTGGTGGGGTCTTGTCAATAAGAGAACAAACAAAAAGAACGCCACCCAATACAAAAGTTGCAGTACTCACATTTGCATCGCATGCATAGGTCGTGATTCCGCCTGCTCCTTCGCGGGCACGTTCTCGTCGCTGACGTTCTTGTGTGGTGAGCAATGTGTCATCAGCGAGCAAGGTGGCTGGATCTGCCACACAGAGTTCTGAACCAGCGGAAACGTCAAGTACCCACAGCGCATTAGCCCTGTCGGTTCCGCTAGCACTGCGGGCAAAGACAATGCGCGAACCATCTGGTGAGATCAGCAGATTGCGTGGTTCGCCCAACGTGAAACGCTGGGTGCGAGCAAGGAGACGCGGAAATGATTCGCTTGTCATAGGTCCAAATTATTTCTGCGGTTCGACAAGTATTTTGGCGTGTTGCTCTGGATTTCCCAAGTCAATAAAAGCCTGCGGAACTCCGTCAATTCCGACGCTGCCTGTGAGCATCGGCGACAGGTCGACATCACCTTGGGCAATGGCATGTAGCGAATATGCAAACTCATCTGGTTCGTAGCCAAGCGCAAATTGTAAATTGAGTTCGCGTGTTACTGCCACCATCGGATGTATTTGGTCGGCCTGCATGCACGCACCAACTACCAAGATATGCCCACCGCGAGGCGCCATTCGCATTGCTTCATCAATCATTGTCGGCACGCCGACAGCTTCAAAGATGAAACGCTCTCGCGAGGTGCCAGTTGTACGCCATGCTTCGATCGCTGGAGTTTCGCGCGGGTCGACAACAACATCTGCGCCCAGGTGTAGTGCAAGTTGGCGACGTCGTGGAGAATAATCAGCACCAACAATCGGTCCGATGCCTTTCATTTTGAGTTCTGCGATCACGGCAAGTCCAACGGGACCGAGTCCGATCACAATTGCTGAGTTCTCACTCGTGATACGACTCTTGGCGACGGCGTGCACGCCAACAGCGAGCGGTTCAGTCAGTGCTGCCATGCGTGGGCTGAGTCCGTTCGGAACTTTTAGCGCCAACATGTCATTGAGAATCATCATGTCGGCGTAACCACCGTTGTAGAGATTGGAATATCCGACTGGATGTAATCCAGATGCATCAAACGCGAGTGGCATTGACACCACGATGTCGCCTGCACGCAAGTTGGTGCAATCTGGACCAACATCCACAACTTCACAACAAAACTCATGACCCATAATTGTGTCTTTGTCGGCAACAAACGAAGTGATGGGCATTGGACTTGGATCTGCCCAGTTATTCAGTGTTTCGGACAGCGCAAGTGATTCTTTTCCGTGTTTAAGCATGTGCAGGTCGCTGCCACAAATGCCACACGCCAAAACTTTCGTCAGCACCTGACCGCTGCCTGCGACGGGGTCGGCCGTGGTGTCGACTCGCAGTTGCCAATTGTTCATGATTGTTGCGCGCATGTTGCAACCCTATTCGTTTGTAGTGGTTATGCGTTCACAAACATGATTCCGTGCGAATCAAGCACGCAGGAGCGACCAACCCATTCGCCCTCACACATTGCCCCCGCTAGATCAGCATCGGTGCTTTGTCCCCATGCTCTGCGTCCGTCAGCAAGCAGGCACGCCGCATACGCAGTTTCTGGAGCACCCTCGCGATTGTGCATCACCGTGTAGGCCTCAATTGTGGCTGGTCCCTGCGCATCAACTGCAACAGCAAGATCGCGCATAGGCAGCGCATCAATTTCGGATTGTGGATTGCCAAAACGAAAACCATTTTTTGGAGGTTCAGTGCTGTACACACCAAACGAATGCTTTGTAGTGAAACCACCGTTGCCCCAGATGAACCCCTTGGTTCCGGGGGCAGCACGAAGTTCATTAGCCATGGTGGCGATGGCGTGCATCACATAGTTGTTCCATGGTCCGCCGTTGAAGGGCAGTCCACCAGTGCGCGTGAGTTGTGAGGTGATGTCAAGACCTAATGACTGCGCGCCAAGTTGCGTTGCTGACGGAAAGCATGAATACAAATCAACTAGGTCGATGTCGTCGATACCTAAGCCGGCCAACTCAAGAGCAGATTTTCCGCCGATACGGATTGCGGGAGTTTCATAAAAATTATTTCGATTTGAAACAAAAATATGTTCGTGGGTGTCGGCTCCTGAGTGCATGAACACCCATCTATCGCGGGGGACACCCAGAGACTCTGCTTTTGCAACTGAACACACCATCAAAGCCGCCGCCATGTCGACGTCGTTATTGGAGTTCATAAGTTTTGGATACGGCATGCCGATCATGCGGTTGGTTGGCGACACAGTGCGGATTTCTTCTGGAGTGTAAAAGCGTTGTGACCAGGCATTTGGGTTTGTGGCTGCAACAGCAGAAAATCGAGACCACAGTTCGCTGATGTGTATTTGATGGTCTTGAACTGAGCGGCCTGCGTGTGCGCGCACCGCTGTCTCAAACATTGGATACAACTGGATCGGCGCATACATCTTGCGCTCGATTTCTTCTGGATGAACAATTTTTTTCTCTTCGGTCACCATGGTGGGCGCAATATCAGTAGTACGCCAGTCCAGTTCGACGCCAGCGGCACGGGCGCGTTTGCGTGTTCTGCTGGTTTCGCCGCCAGCCAAAAAGACCAAGTCGATCTCGCCTCGTTGAATCTGCTGTGAAGCCATGTTGACGAGCGTCTGAGGCGTATTGCCCCCTGTTGCAGACAGACCAAGTTCGCGGGGCTCAAGACGCAGATCCTGAGCCACAAAATAGGCCGGGTTTGTGTATCGCCATGACAGCAGGCTCACTATTCGCAGGGCGTCTGGATTAGGGATTGATGTCAAGCCAGCATCTTGGGAGGCGAGCGTGATGGCGTCCGAGATGAGAGCGATGGGGTCTTTGGCATCATCGAGACCAATGGCGTGCTGTGCAACCTGCCCCGTTCCGATGATGATGGGCGTCCGGGGATCAAGTGACATAGGTCTAACGCTAGGCGCTGAGGTGGTCTGAACCTTATGCTGGACGTAATGTCACGAATCGCTATCGGCGCCGACCATGCAGGATTTCTGCTGAAGCAACATCTCATCGAGATGCTCGTCGCCAACGGACATGATGTGCAAGATCTCGGCACGCATTCTCTAGAGAGCGTCGATTATCCGCCTATCTGTGCTGGGGTTGGGCGTGCAGTGCGCGATGGCAATGCAGATGTCGGAGTTGTATTGGGCGGAAGCGGCCAAGGCGAGCAGTTGGCTGCAAACAAAGTGCGCGGCGTTCGTGCTGCGCTTTGCAATGATTTGTATACCGCTCGCATGGCGCGCGAGCACAACAATGCCAATGTGCTTTCCATGGGAGCGCGCGTTGTCGGAATCGGCCTGGCAGAAGAAATCGTAACAATGTTTTTAACGACACCTTTTGCCGGTGGTCGTCACGAACGACGAGTTGCACAACTATCCGAAATTGAGCAGGAAGAAGCAGATCACTGATGCCTTGGCCACTAGAAAATAATCCTGATACTGCAGTGTTTGGGTTGCTCGAACAAGAAAGAGTTCGCCAAAACACAGGCCTGCAACTGATTGCCAGCGAGAACTTCACATCACCAGATGTCATGCGAGCCACTGGTTCAGTGTTCACGAACAAATACAGCGAGGGATACCCCGGAAAAAGGTATTACGGTGGCAATGCAATTGTTGACGACGTTGAGACGCTCGCAATTGAACGAATAAAGCAGTTGTTCGGCGCAGAGCACGCCAATGTGCAACCACACTCAGGTGCAAGCGCAAACATGGCCGTCTATTTAGGTCTCTTGCAACCAGGAGACACATTGCTTGGCCTCAGTCTCGATCACGGTGGTCACCTCACGCACGGGTCACCCGTCAATGCGAGCGGAATCTTGTACAACTTTTTAAGTTACAAAGTAACGCCTGGTGATGAGCGAATTGATTTTCAAGAAATGCGCGATCTTGCATTGCAACACCGTCCCAAAATGATTGTCGCCGGAACAACGAGTTATCCGCGCCGACTCGATCCAGAACCATTTAAGGCAATTGCCGATGAGGTTGGCGCACTATTGATGTTTGACATTGCACACTTGGCCGGATTAGTTGCTGGTGGCGCGCATCCAAACCCTGTGCCGTTTGCTGACGTCGTCACATTTACAACACACAAAACTTTGCGTGGACCACGTGGTGGATGCATCTTGAGTAAAGCCGAACATGCAAAAGCAATTGACAAAGCAGTGTTCCCCGGAAGCCAAGGCGGACCATTAGAACATGCGATTGCAGCAAAGGCTGTAGCTTTTCGCGAGGCACTCGAGCCATCTTTCAAGGTGTATGTGCACCAGATCGTCAAGAATGCATCTGCGCTAGCAGCATCTCTTGCAAATCAGGGTTTTCGCTTGGTCAGTGGAGGCACCGACAATCACCTGATGGTTGTCGATCTGCGACCATTTGACGCGGACTGCACAGGTAAAGAAGCACAACTTATTCTTGACGAAGCCGGAATCACTTTGAATAAAAATACGGTTCCAGATGATCCTCGTAGTCCATTTGTCACCTCGGGAGTTCGTATTGGTACTCCTTCTGTCACAACTCAAGGAATGAAAGAGCCAGAAATGGTCGAAATCGCTGAACTTATTGCCCACACCCTGCGAGTACGCAACGATCCGCAGGCGGTGGCCGATGTGCGCAAGCGCGTGGCTGCTCTTTGCGCTCGTTTTCCGGTATATCCACACGCTTTCTAAGGCTTTTGGGCGAAGCACTTCGTCCGCAACTGCGCACAGCGTAGGCTCGTCCCCTAATGGGTAGTTATCTCGTCATCATGTTGTGCGCATGTCTTGTCACTGCGGCAACCACCCCATTGGTGCGCCGTCTAGCAAATGATCGCCAGTGGGTCGCAGTTCCAGATGAGCGAAAAGTTCATAAAGTTCCCATGCCAGATGTTGGCGGAATCGCGATGTTCGTTGGTGTTGTGGTGTCGTTGTTCGTGGCATGGCGCATGGGACAGTTCACACATTTATTTGTCGGCAACAGCGAGCCAGCAGGAGTTGTAATCGGAGCATTTATCATTTTGTGTTTTGGTGTTCGTGATGACATCAAAGAAATCTCTGCACCAGCACGAGTAATAGGAACAGTGCTATCGGCACTTGTCTTGGTGTATTTCGGAGTCACGATGTTTTATTTTCGACTTCCGTTCATTGATGTCTTTCAGGTATCAAATGACTGGACGCCAATTGTCACTGTGGTTTGGTTGCTTATGATGACCCAAGCCATAAATTTAATTGACGGCCTAGATGGTCTGGCTGCTGGCATCGTGGCAATTGCATCGGGAACATTTTTTATATACAGCCAACACCTTGCTCATCTTGGCTTGCTTTCTGAGCCCAATCTCGGCCCGCTGATCGCCGCAATCACGGTGGGTGTATGTGTTGGTTTCTTGCCGTTCAATTTCAATCCTGCAAGTATTTTTATGGGCGATGGTGGTGCATATTTACTGGGATTTTTATTGGCAGTATCAACGAGTGTCGTTGGTGGGCGAGCAGATCCAGCCACTCAAGCCTTTAGCGGACAAACGTATTTCTTCTTAGCGCCGTTATTCATTCCGATCATGATCTTGGGCGTACCTATTTTTGATGTGGTATTTGCCATCATTCGGCGCGTCAGTCGGGGTGAAGATTTCTCCAAGGCCGACAGGGGACACCTGCATCATCGGCTCATCAACTTGGGGCACGGTCCACGACGTGCAGTTGTCATCCTGTGGGGATGGACAATATTGCTGTCGGGATTCGTCATGTTTCCGGTGTTTCGACCCAGCACAAGTCGCAGTCTCGCCGTATTTGGAATCATCGCCATAGTGCTCGTCTTGTACACGATGCTGCATCCTGATCTGCACTGGCGAAACGGCAAAAGCGACGAATCAGAGAACTAGCGCACTCTCACGATGTTGAAGTTTCTCAATAGTGCGCTAGATTGAGAAGTCGTTCACAAGGACGTCAACACTGTCTGAGGTAGATGCATCGAATGGCTATCAAACTGATTCCCACACGCAGGCCGATCTCCCCCACCTCTGACAACCTGGGCCATGGCGCCGAAATTGCTGGTGTCGTGCTTGTATTTTTCTTGATTGGGCTCGGCCTGGATGCGTGGCTCAACACAACGCCTTTGTTCATGGTGATTCTGAGCATTGTGGCAGTGGTCGAGCAGTTCGCCAAGATGTATTTTGTCTACACACATCAAATGCGGGAACTCGAAAAAGATCGTGCAGAAGTCGCTCGCGGCGGACAAGGGCATGTGTGACTTCTGACCAACCGTCTCCGTTTACCACTGGTCTCAGTGGTCCAGCGCCCGAGATGTCGGTCTCTCGAGATCTTGTCAAGCGTGGGCTTCTCGTGCTTCCGCTTTTGTGCCTAGTGGCCGGGGTCATCTGGGGTATGAACGGTGCCTATTCGTGCGCTTTTGCAGTGGCATTGGTGTTGTTGAACTTTTTGTTAGCAGCGCTCATCATGGCATGGACCGCCCCTATCTCGTTGGCGCTCATGATGGGGGCGTCGCTTTTTGGATATCTTGCTCGGCTTGGTCTAATATTCCTAGCGGTACTGGTGGTCAAAGATTTTTCGTGGGTTTCACTTCAAGCCCTCGGATGCACCATTATTGTCACGCACCTTGGGCTCCTGTTTTGGGAACTCAAGTACATATCCGCATCACTTGCATTTCCTGGTCTCAAGCCAGGCAAGCAAGAATCAAGTCCTGTCCAGCCCTAACGAAAATCATTGAAGGATTACAACACCGTGTTCGCATTTGAATTTCCACCGATCAATGAAATCCTTCGTTGGCAGGATATTTTTCCTGGCTTTAATAAAATCGCACTCATCGCAGTTGCGGCCACTGTCATCAGTGTTTCGCTCTTCTTGATCGCTGCACGACAGGATTATCGAGAAGCGCCGACTGGCACCCGCAACTTGGCAGAAATATCAGTTGAGTTCATCGAAGAAAACATCATCATGCAAACAATGGGTCGTGATGGGCTCGGCTGGACACCGTTTCTGCTATCCCTGTTTCTCTTCATTTATTTGTGCAACGTTCCAGGAATCATTCCGATCTTGCAGATGCCAGCGACGGCACGTATGGCAATCCCAATTTTTCTTGCCATCGTTGTGTGGTTTGTCTACAACGTCACCGGAATCAAACATCAAGGCTTCTTTGGTTACTTCAAGAGCGTCTTGTTCCCACCCGGAGTTCCTAAGGCGCTGTATGTCTTAGTGACACCAATTGAATTCATCTCAACAATTGTTGTTCGCCCTTTCTCATTGGCAGTTCGACTTTTTGCCAACATGTTGGCTGGTCACCTTTTGCTCGTCATCTTTGCATTGCTCTCAGAAGCATTGTTTGAAGCGCGTGACAAAGTGCTGATTCCGCTCGGTGTTTTGCCTTTTGGCATGCTCATCTTCTTGACAGGATTTGAAGTGCTGGTCGGATTCTTGCAGGCGTTTATTTTTACAATCCTCACGGCGGTGTATATCGCAGGTGCGGCACATCCAGAACACTGATCTATTTCGCAATACACACAATGGTTGCGACAGCAACTCAAAAACAACACAGGAGAACAACACAATGGAAGTATTAGCTCGACTTGCAGCAGCCGCTGCTGATCCAGCCGAAGCAAAGAACATCGCAGCAGCCGGTTCGGCTGGATTTGCGTATGGACTTGCTGCGATTGGACCCGGTATCGGTATCGGAATCATTTTCGGAAACGCCATCGAGGCGATGGCACGTCAGCCTGAGGCTGCCGGAATGGTTCGTACAACGATGTTCTTGGGAATTGCCTTTACCGAGGCGCTCGCCCTTATCGGATTCGTTGTATTCATCTTGCTCAAGTACGCCTGATCCGTACTTGAGTTCACAACCACCACCAACCTTCGCAACAGCGAATTCCAGGAGTTGACATGCAACATGCAGTCGCCACCCTCTCGGGGGGCAATTTAGTGAGTCTTCGTTGGGTGTCGTCGGAAACGACCGACACAACAATGCCAACAGAGATGATGATGACGACGGATACCCCGATGGTCGCATCGACAGCCGTTGCTGAGACCACTGGACCAAACCCGATCTCGCCCGAGATGAAAGAACTCCAATGGGGTGCAGGATCATTCATTGTGCTGTTTATTTTGATGAGGCTCGTGTTGTTCCCTCGTCTGAAAAAAGGCATGGATGCGCGATACGCCGGTATTCGCAGTGATCACGAAGACGCCGACGCAGCCAAGTCTGGTGCGCGAGCAGATGTTGTTGCTTATGAGACTGCGCTCAACGATGTGCGTGCGCAAGCAGCAACACGAATCGACGCAGCACGACAAACACTTGATACCGAGCGTCAATCGCAGTTGGCTCAGGTCAACTCGCGTATCGCTGCTCGCCGGGCCGAAGCAGATGAGCGGGCAAGCGCAGTCAAAGCCGCTGGTCGTGGTCAAATTTCAGATGCTGTAGCAGCAATCGCGACGCGCGCCGGTGAGATCGCTTCTGGCCGAACCCCAGATGCTGCGGTCGTCAAACAAGCAGTTGTGTCAGCAATGGAAAGTGCAGGAGCACGATGAACATTTTCACGTCAATCTTTATCGCCTCAGAAGCAGTGGGTCCCCCGGAGACTCACAGTTGGATCTGGCCAGAGCGCGCAGAAATTGTCTACGGATGCACGGCCTCTATCATTATTTTTATCGCGCTCTTCAAGTTTGGTGGGCCAGTTATTAAAAAAGGTCTGTCAGCGCGCACAGAAAGAATTCAAAAAGATCTTGACTCAGGCAAAAATGACAAAGCGTCTGCTCAGGCAGAAGCAACATCGATTCGAGCAGCACTCGGAGACATTGCTGCAGAGCGCACACGTATTTTGGCCGAGGCTGATGCTCAAGCAGCAGCATTGCTGACAGAAGGACGGGCTCGTATCACTACTGAGATGGCTGGCCTAGAACAAAAAGCCGAAGCAGACATTGCTGCTGCGGCTGCTCGCAGTGGTGATGAGTTGCGAGCCGAGATTGCCCAACTTGCTGGTGTTGCAACCGAGCGAGTGGTGTCTTCTTCGCTTGACGACAGCACAAAGCAGGCACTGATTGAAAATTTCATTAGCAATGTAGGAGCAGCACGATGAGCGACGCACGCATCGACGGATACGCCCGCGCAATGTATGAAATTGCACAAGCAGAAGGCGTCGTGAACGAAGTCGAAAAAGAGCTCTACACGCTGGCGCGCGCAATTGAGTCAAACGAGCAATTGCGCAATGCCCTCACAGATGAGTCACTTCCTGTTGAGCGTCGTCAGACAATTGTCGAGCAGTTGCTCGGTGGCAAAGCATCAACCGTTACAACTCAATTGGTGTCGTTCATTGTGGGGTCAGGTCGCGGACGTGAACTTCCGGCAATCGCCGACAAATTGTCAAAGCGCGCTAGTTCTGAGTCACATCGTGAAGTCGCAGAAGTACGCAGTTCGGTAGCGCTGACTCCTGAGCAGCAACAACGCTTGTCCGATGCGCTCACCAAGGCAACTGGAAAGCAGATAAATCTCAAAATTATTATCGACCCACTGGTGTTAGGTGGTCTTGTTGCCACTGTTGGAGACACCGTGATTGATGGAACCGTTCGCACCCGACTCGACCAGCTGAAGAGCCGGTTGTAGAAGATCCAGAAGAAAGAAGTACGAGGAAAAAATGGCAGAGCTCACACTTTCCGCACAAGAGATTGCATCAGCAATTTCCAAGAGCCTAGAGGGCTACAAACCGTCTCTTGAGGCACGAACCGTTGGTCGTGTGTCTGAAGTCGGTGACGGTATTGCACGCGTGACGGGTTTGCCCGACTGCGCCGTCAACGAATTGCTCGAATTCGAAGACGGAACCATTGGACTGGCGCTGAACCTAGACGAAACAAAAATCGGTGCTGTTGTTCTTGGTGATGCCGATCACATCGAAGAAGGTCAGACCGTCAAGGCGACTGGCCGTATTTTGTCGGTGCCTGTTGGTGATGCACTCCTTGGTCGTGTCGTGAACTCACTCGGTGTTCCAATCGATGGCAATGGCGACCTTGTTGGCGCAATCATGCGCCGTGTTGAGGTTCAGGCTCCCGGAATCATGGGTCGCAAACCAGTGCACGAGCCATTGCAGACCGGTATCAAATCAATCGATGCAATGACACCAATTGGTCGCGGACAACGCGAACTCATCATCGGCGACCGCAAAACAGGCAAGACCACAATTGCAATTGACACCATCATTAACCAACGTGGTTTGGGAGTGAAGTGCATCTACGTGGCAATCGGGCAAAAAGGCTCGACAGTTGCACAGACCGTAGAAACATTGCGTCAACTTGGCGCAATGGAATACACCGTTGTTGTCGCTGCACCTGCAAGTGATCCTGCACCGTTTAAATATCTTGCCCCATACACGGGCTGTGCGATGGGTCAGCACTGGATGGAGAACGGCGAGCATGCACTTGTGGTGTATGACGACTTGTCAAAGCAGGCCGAGGCATATCGCCAGATGGCATTGTTGTTGCGCCGACCACCAGGTCGTGAGGCGTATCCCGGTGACGTGTTTTACCTGCACAGTCGTTTGCTAGAACGCGCTGCCAAATTGAGCGACGCCAATGGCGCCGGTTCACTCACCGCATTGCCAGTTATCGAAACAAAAGCTGGCGACGTATCGGCGTATATTCCGACCAACGTGATTTCCATCACTGATGGCCAGGTGTATCTGCAAGACAACTTGTTTAAGTCAGGCGTGCGTCCTGCTGTCGACGTAGGTATTTCGGTATCGCGCGTAGGTGGTGCTGCTCAGACAAAAGCAATGAAGAGCGTCTCTGGAACACTCAAACTAGATCTTGCGCAGTTCCGTGAACTCGAAGCGTTCGCGACATTTGGTTCAGAGCTTGACGCTGTCTCTAAGGCACAACTTGAGCGTGGTTATCGTTTGGTTGAATTGCTCAAGCAGCCGCTCAACAGCCCGATGCCAGTCGAAGAACAAGTCGTCTCAATCTTTGCTGGCACAAAGGGCTATCTTGACGATTTGCCAGTGTCAGATGTTCGACGTTTCGAAAATGAATTGCTCGAGCATGTGCGATCACGCCATAGTGCCATGTTGGCAATCTTGCGCAGCGACTCAAAGGCCGATGTTCCGTCAGACATGGCAGACATCGTCAAAGCATTCAAGGCACAGTTCCGTACGTCTGCATCAAAAGCCGGAGCACCGTCTGGTGATGTAGCGGCTGAAGCAGTAGGCGACGCCAATAGCGATAAGACGCTTGCAACGGAGTGATGTAAATGGCTGGTGGGCAAGAACGAATTCTGCGTGGGCGTATCCGCTCAGTGCAGGCGACGAAGAAGATCACTCGCGCAATGGAGTTGATCGCTGCTTCTCGCATCGTTAAGGCACAACAACGCGTTGTGGCAGCCGTTCCGTACAGCAATCTCATTACCGAAGTTGTTCGTGACCTTTCAGCAGGTGGTGCCGGCAACAACAAGCCATTTTTGGCTGGTCGGCCAGAAGTCAAGACAGTCTGTTATATCGCCGTTGCCGCTGACCGCGGTTTGTGTGGCGGATACAACACTGGTGTTTTGCGAGCAACAGAAAGCCAAATAAAACTTGATACTGCTGCTGGGCGCAGTCATCTTGTTGTGCCAATCGGACGCAAAGCAGAGGGCTACTTCAAGTTTCGCGGCTACAAAATGTCCAAAGCATTCAACGGTTTCACCGACAATCCTCCGTACGCGATTGCCAAAGAGATTGGTGAATACGTGGTTGATCTCTTTACATCTGGTCAGGTCGACAGAGTCGAACTTGTGTACACCCGATTTGTGAGTTCTGGAACCCAAGAAGTTGTACAGCGACCACTCGTGCCACTAGGGAGCGAAGTTGTCGAAGGTGGCGATGCCAAGAACGCAGCAGGCGCAAACTACGAATTTGAACCAGACCCAGATCTTATTCTTGACACATTGTTGCCACGATACGTCGAGGCTCGTGTGTATGCAGCATTGCTTAATGCGGCAGCAAGTGAGCACGCGTTTCGTCAGCGTGCCATGAAATCAGCAACTGACAACGCTGAAGAAATCATTAATAATCTTTCGCGCATTATGAACCGTGCCCGCCAAGACGCAATCACTACCGAGATCATGGAGATCGTCGGTGGTGCAGAAGCGTTGTCGTCGGACAAGAACTAAAGAGGAGAATAAAATGACAATGACAGAAACCACCACACAAGACGGACGAGTCGTCGCAATTGCCGGACCGGTAATCGACGTGGAGTTCCCTCGTGGATCACTGCCCGAGCTAAACAACGCCCTCGAGTTCGAAGTCACAATTGAAGGTGTCAAGAACGTGATTCTGGCTGAGGTTGCACAGCAATTGGGCAACAGTCGCGTGCGCGCAGTATGCATGAAGCCAACCGATGGTCTCACTCGTGGCACTCCAGTGCGCAACACGGGTCGTGGCATCAGCGTGCCAGTGGGCAACAAAACACTTGGTCATGTCTGGAACGTATGGGGCGATGTACTTGATGCTGATCCCAAAGATTTCGAAGACATGGAGCGCTGGGAAATCCACCGTCCAGCACCAGCATTTGACACTCTCGAGCCATCAAAGCGAATGTTCGAAACAGGCATCAAGGTCATCGACCTGCTCACGCCATATTTGGCGGGAGGAAAAATTGGTTTGTTCGGGGGAGCAGGTGTTGGAAAAACGGTTTTGATCACCGAGATGATTAACCGTGTTGCATCAAAGCACGGTGGTGTGTCGGTGTTTGCAGGCGTGGGGGAGCGTACGCGAGAAGGAACCGACTTGATGCTTGAAATGGCAGAGTCCGGCGTGTTTGAAAAAGCCGCCTTGGTCTTTGGTCAAATGGACGAACCACCAGGCGTGCGTTTGCGCGTTGCTTTGTCGGCTCTCACAATGGCTGAGTATTTCCGCGATGTTCAGAACCAGGACGTGTTGTTGTTCGTTGACAACATTTTCCGCTTTGTTCAGGCTGGCTCTGAAGTATCCACACTGCTCGGTCGTATGCCATCAGCAGTTGGTTACCAGCCAACATTGGCAGACGAGATGGGACAACTGCAGGAGCGAATCACGTCAACACGTGGTCGATCGATTACATCTCTGCAAGCCGTCTACGTGCCTGCAGACGATTACACCGACCCAGCGCCGTTCACGACCTTTACTTTCTTGGACGCAACAACTGAGTTGTCTCGTCAAATTGCTTCGTTGGGTATTTATCCAGCCGTGGACCCATTGGCTTCAACGTCAAGCATTTTGACACCAGAGACAGTGGGCGATCGTCACTACGCAGTTGCTCGTCGAGTACAAGAAATTCTGCAGCGATACAAAGAACTCCAAGACATCATTGCCATTCTTGGTCTTGATGAACTCAGCGAAGAAGACCGTCAAACTGTGTCGCGTGCCCGTAAGGTGCAACGCTTCCTCAGCCAGCCGTTCTATGTTGCTGAAGTATTCACCGGAGTTTCTGGTGAATATGTTCCAGTTGCAGAAACAGTCGAGTCATTTGAGTCACTCATCAATGGCGACCTAGATGATGTTCCTGAGCAAGCATTCTTGAACGTCGGAAGCGTCGAGCAAGTTCTTGCTAAAGCCAAGTCATTGCAGGAGAATGCCTAATGGCCGAAGGCTCTAGCGCCTTGCGAGTAGACGTTGTCTCACCAGAACGCATTCTCTTTAGCGGAGACGCCCGACAGGTAATTACGCGCACGCTCCAAGGTGGAGAAATCGCGTTTCTTCCTGGGCACGCTGCGTTTTTGGGAGCACTCACAGAAAACCACACTCGTATCTACTTAACGGACGGAACAATTCAAGACATCGCCGTTCATTTAGGATTTGTCGAAGTCGGACCTGATCATGTCTCAATCTTGAGTGACTCCGCTGAGTTGGCACAAGACATTAATGTCAAGCGCGCTCAAGACGCAATGGCCAAAGCGCAAGAACAACTTCGCACAGAAGTCACTGCCGAAGCCGAATCTGCATTGCGCCGTGCCACTGCTCGCTTGGCCGCATCCGGCAACGCGAACACTGTTTCAAATCACTAAATGTCGACATATCCGTTTGAGCGTGCGCTTGTAACGGGAGCATCAGCAGGCATTGGTGAGTCTTTTGCCCGTCTGTTGGCAACGGCAGGAGTTCCGGTCGTTGTGGTCGCTAGGCGACATGATCGTCTAGTTGCGTTAGCGAGCGAATTTGCAAATATCGAAGTACTGCAGGCCGACTTGCAAACGCAAGACGGAATAGACGCAGTGATACGTCGCCTCAATGACACGAACAATCCCATCGACCTCTTGGTCAATAATGCCGGATTCGGAACAACAGGAGTATTCGATGGAATTGATCCAGAGCGAACAACTCAAGAGATTGCGCTTAATGTCAACGCGTTGGTTCGTCTCACTCATGCCGCAATCAATGTGTTTTTGCCACGCCAACATGGGTATGTGCTCAATGTCTCTAGCGTGGGGGCTTTTCAGGCTGGTCCCACGTTGGCGGTGTATGCGGCAACAAAAGCATTTGTTACGTCGTTTACTGAAGCGGTGCACGAAGAGAATCGCAAACGTGGTGTACACGTCACAGCGCTTCATCCGGGTTTCGTGCCAACAGAGTTTCAAGCCGTTTCATCGGCAAAAGATACAACATCTAATATTCCCAAGTTCATGTGGCTCAAACCCGAACGAGTGGCGCACGCTGGACTTGTCGCCGTTGCGCGCAATAAAGCAATTTCAGTTCCAGCAGTTCTGTATAAAACCCTTGTGATCATCACTAAGATTTTTCCGCGTGGAGCAGTGCGTCGTATTGCAGGCAGCATTATTGCTGACTGATCAAAGGCACTAGGTTTTGAATCATGTTGTTGGCAGAGTTCGAAGTCTGGCATTCGCGCCCAATCGCCCCCACGCGGCGCTTGGCGCTAGGGCACATGTATCTTCCGGTCGACCCTGCTCCAGGATTTGGCGGCTTATTGCTGGCGGCAGTAGTGGCGATGCATATTCCCGATGTAGATGACGACATGGTGCCTGATGTGCACAGACTGCTCAATGAAGTAGAGAGGGGATCGCGAGTTGTGCAACCACGTTTGCGCCACCGTTTTCAAGCAGATCGGCACGGATTAGCGGTCAGCACACATCGAATGACCAGCGAAGAAGAACAAGTCGCTTTCGAATTCGGTGTCGCTGGCGCGCCCCTACAACAAGTGCTCGGAGCGATCTATTCGATAGAGCGATTTGACAATGAGACACGAGTATCACTTGTGCCGCTTTTGCGACGAGCCATGACATGGCGTGGTCCGATTGGTGCTGCGTTTATCTCGTATCTCATGGGATCGCGCGCATCGTCGCTGCAGGCAATCACCAATCCGCGAGCATGGGCATTAGATGTCTTGAAGTTTCCCAGCGGCACGCTCGAGTATTCAAAAAAAGATGTCATGTCACGCTATCGAGAATGCATGCGCCAGGTTCATCCTGACAATGGTGGCGATGAGTTGGCAGCGAGCCATGCGATTGTCGACATTAGCCAGGCTCGGCAGGTCTTAATTGATGCCCTGAAAAGCCACTAATGCAACCGAGCGGTTTCGTCTTTTTCCCCGGGGCAGGATCGAATGCTGATCACTCTGTTCTCTTGGCTCTTGAAAAGGCGCTTGCGCCAACTCCGGTTGCTAGACGTGATTTTCCGTATCGGCGTCTAGGCCGATCGTTTCCGGACAAGACGCCCGTTCTGGTGCAGTGCGTGCGTGACGAAGTGCGGGCATTTGCAGAACAGATCGGAGTGCAAACATCGTCGCTTGTGATTGGTGGTCGTTCGATGGGTGGACGAATGTGCTCAATGGCTGCTGCCGACGAAGAAGATCCTCTTCTAGTGCAAGGTTTAGTACTGATCTCGTATCCGCTGTATGCACCTGCCAAACCCGAAGCACCGCGTACTGAACATCTGCATCGTCTCAACATGCCGATTCTCTGCGTCAGTGGCACCAAGGATAATTTCGGAACACCCGCAGAGATAGAGAAGGCCATGGGACAAACTCGTTCAGTGGTCACTTTTTCTTTTATACAAAATGGTCGTCATGATCTAAAAGGCGCAGATGACGAAGTCGTCAACCTTGTGAAGCAATGGGCACACTCCTAGATAGAATAATGAGATTCGTCGGAATCCGTTGCTCGCCATTTTTACAACAGTCTTTATTGATCTGCTGGGCTTTGGAATCCTGATCCCTGTCTTCCCACTACTTATCAGTGCCGGTTCTCCATTTCGCGTCACGCCTGAGTCATGGTCATTTACGCAAGGGCTCATTATGTTGGGCTGGCTTCAAGCCGTGTATCCGTTCTGCACATTTATTGCATCACCAATCCTGGGTCAACTCTCTGATCGTCACGGCAGACGACCAGTTCTTGCGCTTTCTATCTTTGGAACCTCGATCGGATATGCGCTATTTGCAATCGGCATCAGTACCGCAAATCTTCCGTTGTTGTTCGCAGCTCGCGCATTAGACGGATTCACAGGCGGAAACTTGGCAGTTGCCAATGCGGCCATTGGCGATATCAGTACCAACGAGAATCGCGCCAGAAACTTTGGCTTTCTTGGCGCTGCCTTTGGTCTCGGCTTTATCGTTGGGCCATATCTCGGCGGAAAACTCAGTTCGCCCGATGTGAGTTTCTATGGTCTATTTGATACGCCGGGATGGTTTGGCGCCACCACGCCATTTTGGTTTGCAGCGATTGTCTCTCTGCTGAACTGTGGGGCAGTGCTCACAACATTCCCAGAGACTCTCAAGCAAAAATTCCATGCTGGCAAAATCAGTGCAACACAATCAATTTCCAACGTGATCAGTGGTTTTCGCTCAGAACGACTTCGGGTTGTTTTGCTCGCAGGCTTTTTATTCAATGCAGGGTTCACGTTCTTCACAACTTTCTTCGGTGTATACCTTCGCAACCGATTTGATTTCAGCCCCTCAAAGACCGGTGATTATTTTGCAATAGTTGGCTTATTCATTGCTTTCACACAGGCAGTTGTTGTTGGACGGGTGTCAAAGAAACTCCCAGACTTCAAGGTGCTGAGATTTAGTCTCTTTGGCAATGCTGCGATGATGTTGCTGTATTTTGCAGTACCAACGACATTCTCATTTGGCTTGTATCTTGCTATTCCGTTTTTTACTCTATTCAACGGCCTCACGATGGCCAATATGACAAGTCTTGTCAGCCGTTCTGCGGAACCCGGTCAACAAGGTCAAGCAATGGGCATTTATTCCAGCGTGCAAAGTTTGGCGTCTGTTCCCGCGTCAATTTTGGTTGGATACATCACCACGGGTGTGACATCAAGTCAGCCACTCATTGTGGCGTCAGTATGTATTGCACTTGGCGGAGCAAGCTTTTTGTTCTTGTTCCGTCCTAAATATGTATAACAGTTTTACTCAGATTGGACCATCTGAAGTGAATGTGTCATTTCCTGGTCGTACGACAACCGTGTATGTATCTGCAATTGCAACTGCGCGATGCTCAGATTGGGCTTCAAGGCGTTCAGGATCTTGCACGACTGCCATAAATGCGCGCATTGATGGATAGGCAATAAAACGTACTTCGTCCCACTCGCGTCCATCGCCCATAATGGTTCCTTCGACATTGAATATTGCCGCCGCACCGCCGCCGTGCTTTTGTGCAACAGTGAATGCCTTTGACTGATACTCCTCCATGCCTCCCCGACGTCCACCCTCGGTGAAT
>JAEMRC010000005.1:0-2542 GCA_016463545.1 Ilumatobacteraceae bacterium | reverse complement strand
GAATGCCTTTGACTGATACTCCTCCATGCCTCCCCGACGTCCACCCTCGGTGAATTTCAAAAGGTGAACCACCATGATGGGGCCATCATCATCGGTGGGCGCATGCTCAAGACTGTCCCATGTGCTGCTTTTTACCCGAAAGGAATCATCTAGATCTGCTGGCTGACAGCCGATCACAAATGTGAACTCCATTCCTGCTTCTTTGTGTTCGTGCTTATCCTGAAAATCTTTACGATTCTGCATTCCAAGAAACGCTTGACGCGTAGGGTATTTTACAACGCCAATTCGGTCCCACTTGTGGTCCTTTCCAGCAAGCTGAAGTTCAACATCGCCAATAAAAACAAGTTTCGCCCCAATGTCATGCAGAATCTCGAGCGGTGAATATAGGTCATCGGCTTCTCTGCCAGAGATTCCCCGTGAGCCATCCGCATAAGTTGCGTGCTCCTTGTATTTCATAAAGTTCACCATCCAGACGGGACCATCTTGTTCTGGAGGTGTGCTGAACATCTGCATTCCGTATTCACGATTCATTTTTCCGTATCCAGGTTTATTCGGAGCCATAATGTTATTCCTTTTGTTTAGAGAGAAAGAATGTGTCCGGCTTCTGGCCGTACGCGCCCATTGACGAGTTGATCATAAATATCTTCGAGTGCTTCGGCTCCATGTGAATGCTCGATAGTGAGCCATCGAGTTGAATCATCAAGAAACAGCGAGAGTGCAGTGTTGATGCGTTCGTTGAACACATCGCGACCCCATTCTTTGCTACGTTTTGCCATTTGGCTTGGAGCAAAGAAAAATTCAGCTCGGGGACCGGGGTTTCCTTTTGTTGACCCGGTCTGATCCCAATGAGTGCCGCCAATGCGACACGAGTACATTAGGGCATCATTGAAATGATGATGAGCGCGCGAGTTAACGCTGGCGTTTCCGGCCATGTCAACCAATACGGTTGGCACCGTGGCGTCAAGAGTCTCGATATCGTCGTACGTGATGGTTTGGTGATACAAGTCGAGGCCATCGGTGAAATCAACATTGCCTGCAGACGTAAGCGCCACAACCTTGACTTGCGAGTTGAGTCGCAAGCAGTGGGCAAGGGCGATTGATGTTTTGCTCGAGGCGCTTGTGACAAGAACCTGTTTGGCGCCAAAGAAATCTGACTCACGTAAGAAGTCCTCTGCTAAGAACGAGGTAACGAATAGCCCGCGTAAAACTAAAGTTGCATTGTCATTGGCAGTTTGGGTGTCAGAAACTTTGTCAAATCCCCGATACGCCATTGCATGTGCTTCGCGATGAGCTGCAATGTCGACAAAACCCGAACTCGTGGCCTCGGCATGCACCACATGGTGGTCGCCTGCGGGGTAAAAACCAAAATATCGGTTGCCTTCTTTGATACCGTCCACGGCAGAAGCGACAACAACCCCAAAGCCCATCGTTGGTAAACAGCCCCACCCATCTTGGGTTGCTGGGAAGAACCCCCAGTAGTCAAGGGCATCTCCTGACATTGCATAACTGATGTTGTTCGAAGTGAGCGCAAAGCGCTCAAGAGCCAGAACAACACAGCCAGTGGGCGCAGTTATGGGCATTGCGGATTCAACGATTCGGTGGTTTCGAAGGTTGGATCGGTCGATTTCTAGGTGCATGGCTTCTCCTTGTACACCCCGAAACTAGGTCGTTTCGCGGTATTTTCGGTAGTCAGGGAGAGCCGGCAATTGTGCCTATTTTGCGGTACAGCCGATCCACTTTTTAGGAGCTAAGACACGTTTTGGGGGTCTGCGCCGTCTAACTTATTGAAGTAAGCCACATTCATTGGGGATTTTGGCACTAAACAAGAGGAGATACAAGAAGTGGATTATAAAACCGTTCTACAGGATAAGGACTTAAATCAACTTGTATACAACGCGCTTTCATTTGGCACGGCAGTCATGCTGGGTGCGTTTGTATATTTCTTGACGCAAATGAATAGCGTTGCGAAGCAGTACCGAACAGGAGTCGCAGTGTCGGCCGTTGTTGTTGGTATCGCTGGATACCACTACTACCGAATTTGGCAGGGTTGGGCAATTGGCGAAATGAACGAGGGTTATCGTTATGCCGACTGGCTCATCACGGTGCCACTACTAGTCATTGAGTTGTTGATTGTCCTTGGCGTTACTGCTGAGCGTCGAAAGGCGTTGCTCAAAACTCTCGTTCCAGCAACAGTGTTGATGATTGGTCTTGGCTATCCAGGAGAAGTTGCAACAAGTGACGGAACAAAGTGGACGTTTTGGATTCTCGCGATGATTCCTTTTGCGTACATCTTGTTCGTGATGGTCGGAGAACTCAAAGCTGCAGGCTCACGTGAGACCGGCGAAGTAGCGTCCTCAATCAGTAATGCGGCAAAAATTCTGCTGGTGACATGGATGGTCTACCCGATCGGATACTTGTTCCCAGTTATTTTCCCTGCAGGACACGAAGGTGCTGAGGCAGGACGTCAACTCGCATACACAGTTGCTGACATCACCGCAAAGGCTCTGTACGGAATCATGATTCTGAACATTGCAAAAGCAAG
>JAEMRC010000076.1 GCA_016463545.1 Ilumatobacteraceae bacterium | reverse complement strand
GTACATATACAACTCAGCGGCAGCACTTTGAGCATCTTCTGGACCAGATGACATATCGGGGTCGGTGGATCCGATCATTCTGTTTGACCAGTCGAACACTTTATGACGATCTTCGACAGGGATGCCCACTAATTCAGCAATCGCAATGAGTGGTAGTTCAGCAGATATTTTTTCTACAAACTCTACGTCGCCTGATTTGAGTCCTTCAGAGACGAGTTCGGCAGCGACTTCGCGGAAATGGTCTTCGAGCATGCGCATGGCTTTGGGTGTAAAGCCTCGATTAACGAGTGTGCGCAAACGTGTGTGGTCTGGAGGATCTGTGTCAATCATTAATCGTGAGTCTTCAAGGTCTGGTCTGTTCTCTGGCATTAAAGAGCCCTTGAGCGCCGAAGAATAAATCTGAAACTGACGACTCACAGAGACAAGGTCGGCGTGTTTAGTGATAGCCCAGAACTTTTCTGGAAAGCCTTCTTCTAGACCTGGTGCCAAAATAATTGGCGACTCATGTCGTAGCCGAGTGAAGATCTCGTGAGGTGGGCCATGTCGATAGGCCTCGTTGCTAATGATGTCAATATCAACGATCTTGTTATTCATCTGTCTACTCCTAGGATTAGTCCGCTTGTTGGTACACCTGTTCCTGCCGTCACAAGCACGTGTTCTACATTAGGCACCTGATTGACGCTTGTGCTCCGTATTTGGCGAACACCTTCTGCAATTCCGTTCATTCCGTGAATATATGCTTCGCCAAGTTGACCACCATGAGGATTGATAGGCAGAGATCCACCCATCTCGATGCGGCCATTGGTGATGAAGTCTTTCGCATCGCCGCGAGGGCAGAATCCGAATTCTTCTAACTGCATCAATACATACGGCGTGAAATGGTCATAGAGCACGGCGGTCTGAATATCTGCGGGCGATAATCCACTTGAACTCCAGAGTTCATCTGCGACCAATTTCATTTCTGGTAAGTGGGCAATGTCGTCACGATAAAAACTTGTCATTGTCCATTGATCTTTGCCGGCACCCTGGGCGACAGCCTTGACGACAGCGGGCGTTTGTGGCATATCTCGTGCACGCTCGACAGTTGTAACGATGAGCGCTTGTGCGCCATCGCTTTCTTGGCAACAATCAAGAAGGTGAAGTGGTTCTACGATCCAGCGGCTGTTTTGATGGTCGTCGAGCGTGATGGGTTGTTCGTAAAACCATGCCGCAGGGTTAGTGGCTGCGTGTTTGCGATCTGCGACAGCAACGCGACCTAGATCAAGGCTCGTGGCTCCGTAGATGTGCATGTATCGCTGAGCAATCATTGCCACCCAACTAGCAGGCGTCAACAAACCCTGTGACGATGTATACGAAAACTGCGCGCGTTCTGCAGTTGCGGCATTCGGTAGATCCTGAACACCTGATCCAAAACGGCGGCCACTGCGCTCGTTAAATGCGCGGTAACACACCACATAGTCGGCGACGCCGGTGGCGACTGCCATTGATGCCAATTCGATCGTGCCGCATGCCGCGCCACCGCCGTAGTGAACGCGGCTGAAATGACGCAGTTCACCGATTCCGAGATGGCGAGCAATTTCAATTTCAGGATTATTGTCGGCGCTGTATGTGACCATGCCATCAATGTCTGAGGGTGCCAGACCGGCATCGTTAATGGCGGCCAGCACTGCCTCGCACGCTAATTTCATTTCACTGCGTCCTGAATCTTTTGAGAACTCAGTTGCTCCGATACCAACGATGGCTGTTTTGTTTCCTAGTTGATTACTCATGGCAGAACTATCTCTACTGTGGCGGTGACATGGTCTCCCATTGAATTACTCCCAGTGACAACGACTGTGACGTCATTTCCCGAAGTAGCAGTTATCTTGCCACGCATTTTCATTGTTTCTCCCGGATAATTAGGCACTCCCAGGCGAACCTTGACCGATTTAATAAAAGCGTTTGGCCCTGCCCAATCCGTGATGTATCTACCAACAAAACCGTTTGTAGTGAGAATGTTCATAATGATGTCTTGCGAGCCGCGTTCGACAGCGATGCTGGGATCGTGATGAACCTCTTGGTAGTCGCGAGATGCGATCGCCGTTGCTGTGATGAGAGTGCGAGTGAGCACAATATCGAGCGGAGGTAGTTCCTGGCCGATCGTGACATCGCTGATAGTGAGAGATAAAAGTGTCATCGCGCAGCAATCAGTTTTCCGAGTCGCGCAAGGTGCTGGCTAGCCCCGCCAAGTTGCGTACTGATTTGGATTCCCCACAAGAAAAAGCGATGGACTGGATAACTAATGTCTGCTCCAACTCCGCCGTGTAAGTGTTGACCGGCCAGCACAACGGAGTGTCCGCCCTCGGTCGCCCAGTACATTGCAACCAAGACATCTTGGCGAGCATCAAAGCCTTCCGCGAGTCGCCATGCCGCATTAAGAGTGGTGACACGCATTGCCTCGGTTGTGATGTAGGCATCGGCAGCGCGCACTGCTACTGCTTGTTGGGCGCTCAATGGTTTGCCGAACTGATGGCGAGTTCTGACATGTTCTGCAGTTAAAGCAATTGATCCTTGAGCAACTCCGAGTTGTATTGCACACAAGGCAACAAGGGCACGTTCGTGCATCCAACGAAGTGCATCGCGTCCATCACTAGTTGCACCAGCAACAATGTGACTTGTTGGAACGACGACATCAAAGTCCATATTGGCTTGAGGCTGAAGGTCGCTTCCGCTGACAGCGTTCAGAGTGACTCCGCGTGCATCGGTGTCAACAAGGGCGAGAACAATTGATCCGTCTGCTCGCTTGGCCGAGACCAACACAAAGTGTGCATATTGCGCATAGGCAACCGCAGGCTTAGAACCAACGAGTCGAACACCACCATCGGTATCTGTGGCCACCCCTGAAGGGTTCATCGCGTCATTGGCGCCAATGTTGGCAATTGCAACGGAAAGAATCGTTGTGCCATCAGAGACGTTGGGCAACACGAGCGCCTGAAGCGCTGTGTCTGCGTATTCGGCCAGGGTCATTGCTGCAACTGACGACGCCCACAGTGGAACTTGTGCAATTGTCTTGCCTTGCTTTTCTAGAACGAGCGAAAGCTCTACGGCGTTCATTGCAAGCCCGCCGTATTCTTCTGGGACACAGAGGCCGAGTAGGCCGGCTTTTGCGAGTTCGTTCCAGAGTTGACGATCAAAGCCGTCACCTGCTTGTACATCTACGATTCGCTCGATGGTGGAAAGGCCGTCAAAAATCTGTTGCGCAAGATCTGCAAGTACATTTTGTTCATCAGTGAGGTCAAAATTCATGGGGTTCCTTTACTTGTGAACCTTGGCGAAGGGGAGTGTGAGTTCGTCATCAGTGGCACGAAGCACGATGTCTACTTTTTTGCCGATGGCAAGATCTGCGATGTCTGTGTCAATGGGATTCATCACCATTCGCACACCTTCATCTAAATCAATCAACAAAACAGGCAGTGGATATTCCAAGCCCGGGACTTGCGGATAATGCGTGATCACAAAACTATGAATGGTGCCAGTTCCGACTGCCTCTACTGGCTCCCAGTCCATCGATACGCATGTGGGACAGACAGGACCTGGGGGGAAACGCAGTGCTTGACACTTTGTGCAACGTTGAATGAAGAGCTTTGCATTTTGCAGACCATCAAACCACCAACTGTTGTCATGCGTTGTGGCTGGACGTGGGCGCACAGCATCAGGAGCGGTCTCTTTTCGTGCTGCGGGTCGAAAGCGGATAATTCGAAACAGCATTGATCCGACGCGTTGATTGTTTTGGTCAAAATAATCTTGTCGAGTAGTAATGAAATGTCCGGTGCCTAGAGCAGTTGTCTTTTCAGGACTGATTGAATCGATTGTGGTCGTCATTGAGAGTTTGTCGCCAGGATGCAGGTATCGGTCATATGTTTGCTCGCAGTTAGTAGCAACGACGCTGGTGAAATTATGCGAGAAGAGTAATTGGTTCATTTCTTCGTACGGGCTTGCACCGCTGACGACGCGCGGTTTGATACCGGCCATGACCCAGGCTTGCAGCATTGTGGGGGGAGCAACGATCTGTTGGTGGATTGATGCCTCCGCCGCCGCGGCATCAAGATATATCGGGTTATTGTCGCCAATGGCTTCACACCAGTGACGAATCATTGGAATATTGACTTCGTCTGGTGCGGGCTGCGGTGGTCCGATTTCTTTTCCGACGAATGACTGCAATTGTTGCCAGAAAGCTTGCTTGTCTTGATCTGTTTGTGATGCGACTGTGCTCATTGTTTATCCTTTGACGAGTTCACGCCACGGCAGGTCGCGGTCAACTGAAGGCTCGCGCGGTAATCCAAGACCACGCTCACCAATAATATTTTGCTGAATTTCATTTGTTCCGCCACCAAGTCTAATTGCGAACTGACTTAAGAGATGATGTTGCCACTGCCCACTGTCAATGCTGTGTTCTCCCCACAAAGTGGCATCGGCTCCCAAAATCTCCATCGCTGTATCCATTGTTTTTTCCCAATGCCGAGCGTATGCCAATTTCATCACAAACATTTCAGGGCCGGGCATTAGACCGAGCGACGATGCTGTGCGCAGGCGGTATCCCAGGTATGTCAATGTCTGGGCCCGAGCATATGCCGCCGCAAGTTTTTGCCGCACGCGTGGATCACTGGTGCGCCCTAGTTTTTGGGCAGTCTCAATGAGTGCTTCGACGGTCCAAGAACTTCCGCCACCGCCAATGAATGCTCGCTCGCTTGTCAGAGTCGTGTTGGCAACAGCCCATCCGTTATTGACCTGACCCAACACGTTGGCTACAGGAATACGTACATCAGATAAAAAGACTTCGTTGAAATGGGCGACACCTGTGATTTGTACAAGTGGTCGCACTTCGATTCCGGCGGATTTCATGTCAAGAATAAAATAAGTAATACCTTTATGTTTTGGCGACTCTGGCTCAGTGCGCGTAAGCAAGATTCCGTAGTCAGAAAACTGACCAAATGATGTCCATACTTTTTGACCATTGACAATCCAGGTATCGCCGTCGAGCACTGCTCGAGTTCCGATATTTGCAAGATCACTGCCGGCATTTGGCACGCTAAACAATTGACACCAAACATGATCTCCGCGCAACATCGGCTGCAAAAATTCAGCGTGTTGTTCTGGCGTGCCATGCGCCATCAATGTGGGGCCAACCATGCCAAGGCTGACGGCAAATGAACCAGTGGCAACATCGAACTTGGATTGTTCTTCTGCGAAAATTGAGGCCTGCAGGCTTGTCCCGCCTCGGCCACCAAATTGTTTGGGCCAAGAAATGCCAGCCCAGCCATTGTCATAGAGAACGTGTTGCCATTTTTTGCAGGCGGTGATGTGGCCGCCAAGGTCGTCGTGCCATTGAGAAGCGTCATCAGAATAAAGGGGGGCGTGTTGAGCAAGCCAGGTGCGTGCGTGATCTCGAAATGCCGCCTCTTCAGGTGAATCTCCGATGTGCATCAACATGTTTTTCCCAACTTCAGAGCCCAATAATGTTCGTTGAGCCCTGTCCTGTATCGTTTCTGACAGTCTGTCAGAAAGTAATCGCTGGAAGGAAATGGAGCGACCCATGGTAGGAATAACCGTATGAAATTTTGGTGTGCGACTGCATTTATGGACACGCGCCAACTTGTCAAAGTGTCAACAATGCTGGACGAGGCGGGCTACCACGGCTTAATGGTGTCGGATCACTTGGTGTACCCCCAAAAATTGGTGAGCAAGTATCCGTATTCGCCCCACGAGGATGGGCGCCCGATGTGGGAGCCAAGCGCTTCATGGCCAGACCCCTGGGTATTAATTGGCGCCATGAGTGCGGTCACAACACAATTGCATTTCAACACCAATATCTATGTTGCGCCTCATCGACCACTTGTGCAATTAGCAAAAGAAGTCTCAACAGCGGCAGTCATCTCATCTGATCGTGTCGCACTTGGCGTTGGAGCCGGATGGATGAAAGAAGAGTTTGACTTACAAGGAGTTGACTTTTCTACGCGCGGGAAACGTCTTAATGAAATGATTCCGGCACTTCGTGCACTCTGGAAAGGTGGATGGGTTGAGTGGCATGGTGATTATTACGATGTTCCTGCCTGCACACTTGAACCACACACCGAGACTCCAATTGCGATCTATGGCGGTGGGCACACAGATGCGGCGCTAAAACGTGCTGCGAAGTATTGCGACGGATGGATCGGTAACGCGTATCCGTGGGACGAAGCAGCACAGTACGTGAGCAAGTTAAAGGGTTTCCTGCACGAGTTTGGTCGAGACGACGATGATTTCGACATCATCTGTGGTTTATATGCGCTGCCTGCTCCAGATTTGTATAGACGAGCAGAAGAAGAACTCGGCATTACCGGAACAATGTGCATGCCGTGGGCACTTGATCAAAATGTCAGTAAAGGCGAAATGTCTGGCCTTACTCAGAGTGCTGATGTGTATCGGCCATCAATTGAAAAATTTGCCGAAGAAATTTTATCTCAGGCTCAAAACTAATTAGTTGTTAGCCCAAGGCCCCAGCGGCACGAAGTGATGTGATGGCGGCGTCATCAAGATGAAGAACATTTTTGAGAACTTCATCCGTATGCTCGCCATTCTGCGGAGCCCTTGTTGGCATTGGGATTTCTTCACCTGCTACATGAAGCGGCAATAAAAGTTGTTCACAGCCGAGTTGTTCGGTACTGGCCCATGTGAATCGATTCTGAAACTGCGCGTCATCCATGACGGTTTGCGGGGTGTTGACTGGCGCAATGGTTGTATTGTGCTTGTCAGCAAATGTGAGCCACTCTGCAGTGGTCTTGGTGGCAAAGATGTCACGCAACTCGATCTGAAGAGCAGTGTTTCCGCGTGCGTGGTCGGCGTAGGTGCTGCCCGGAAAAGCATCAAATAAATCAGCACGACCAATGCCGTGACAGAAGTTTTTCCAAAAACTTTGTTCACTCGCCATGAACAAGATGTAACCATCTTTTGATGCGTAAAACTGATACCGAACGCCTTCCCACATCCCGCCAAGGCCTGGAGCCCGACGTTCGAAATTATCACTAGCGTTTCCGGTGACTTCGCTTTGGGGGCGCTCGTAGGCCTTATGGGTCTCGATGCGATACCAATCAAAATATGCAGCCGAGTCACTTTGAGCAATCTCCATGCATGCTGGTTCGCCAGTGGTTCGGGCTCGCACGAGTGCTGCCAGGATCGACATTGCGGCAAATGCTGGACCGGCAGTGATGCCAACATTTGTTTGTGCAGGAATGCGGGCAAAGCCGTCTTCATCAATCACGGGAGCAATCACACCTGACCATGCATCGTATGCAATGCCGTGACTTGGCAAGTCGCGATAGGGCCCTGTTGCTCCGTAACCAGAAATTGTGCAGAACACGATTTTGGGCTGTAGTTCTTTGAGGCGCTCAAAGCCAAGACCCATCTTGTCTAAGAAACCTGGTCGCATCGCTTCGATAACCACATCTGCAGATTTCACAAGGTCTTCAAATATGGCTCGTGCTTCTGGTGTTTTGAGATTAAGAGTGATTGATTTTTTGCCGCGATTGATGTGTAGATGCAAAAGCGATGAGCCCTCGACAATGGGCCATGTCATTTGGCGTACGTAGTCGCCAGCAGGCGACTCAACTTTGATGACCTCGGCTCCAAAGTCCACAAGGTGTCCACCCAAAGCCGCAGGGCCAAGCAACGAACATTCAATTACGCGAACGCCAGAAAGAAACCCGGTCTTTATCGAAGAAGAAGTCATAATGTCAGCCAGGCCACACTATGGATTGCATCTCGGAGTAGGCGTGAAGCCCAAATTCTCCGCCATCTCGACCAACGCCACTCAACTTAAATCCGCCAAAGGGTGTTTCGGGATTACGTTGTGCGGTGTTTACACCGACATTGCCGCTGCGCAAGAGGCGAGCGACTCGATATGCACGCGCCGTGTCTTTGCTGAAGACATAGTCGTACAAACCAAAGTCCGTGCCATTGGCAATTGAGATTGCTTCTTCTTCGTCGTCAAATGGGAGCACAACGACAACTGGCCCAAAAATTTCTTCTTGAACTGGAGTCATGTCGGGACGACAATCCGCCAACAGTGTTGGAGCGACATAAAAGCCTTGCTCCATGTGGCTTGGACGACGACCGTCGACGACAATGGTGGCGCCCTGCTGTGCGCCAGTAGCGATGTAACCGTCGATGCGATCACGTTGTGCTGCTGAAATTACTGGACCAACCATCGTGTCAATAGCGGTGGGGTCTCCGACTTTGAGTGCACGTGCTGCGCCAGCAAGTTTTTCTACTAACTCGTCGTATTTACTGCGGTGCACAATGGCGCGCGTTGGGGCAGTGCAAATTTGTCCACTATGAAAACCCCAAACACTGGCAATGCCACCGACGGCAGCGGCGATGTCGGCATCTTCGAACACAAGTGCAGCGCCTTTGCCTCCAAGTTCGAGCAGGAGTCGTTTCATCGTGAGTGAACCAGCAGAAAAGATGCGCTGACCAATGCCGGTACTGCCGGTAAACGACACCATGTCAACGTCACGTGTTTCTGTGAGTGCCGCAGCAGGCTCTGCTTTGGTTGAGGTGATGACGTTGATCACTCCTGGCGGAAAACCAATGTCGTGCATCATCTCAACGAGTTCGATAACTGCGAGCGGGTCTTGAGGTGCTGGCTTGATAACAACGGTGCAACCCATTGCTAGCGCTGGTGCAATTTTTCCGGCGACGTTGACAACCGGAAAGTTATACGGAGAAATACATGCGACAACACCAACGGGTTGACGATTGACGACGGCCCCGATGAGTCCGCCAGGAGCAAGTGGCGTCGCCAATGTTGAAGATGGCGGTAATGGAATATCAAATGACTTAGCCGCAGCTTTGGCATAGCGTGCGAATCGCTCAACAGCGACAGGAACTTGCATGCGTGAACCAACCGCTGCAGTTGCTCCAGTTTCAGAAATAATTAGTGGTACCAAATCAGCAGCACGCTCGCTCAGTCGAACAGAGACGGCGTGTAATAGGCGAGCACGTTCTTCGGGTGCAGTGGCAGCCCACTTAGGGAAAGCCTCTCGGGCAGCGCGGGCCGCATCAAGCGCTTGAGCAACGGATGCCTCAGGGGCGTGCCCAACGACTGTCTCGGTTGCCGGGTTGATAATGGGAGAGGTTCCCTCGGCCCCGTCAACCCAATGTCCGCCGATGAGCAACTTGTATGTCTTTGGAATGGTCATAGCGCCTCAATGATACAATCTGACACACCGTCAGATTCCATTGACCAGACGGCAAAAGTGCGTTGAATTGGCTTGATGGCCACAAAATTGATGAAAACAACAAATTGAGGGACTCCAGAATGCTCGATCATCTGATTACAGGCGCAACAGTTGTTGACGGAACGGGTGCTCCTGGGCGACGCGCCGATGTCGGCATCAAAGATGGGCGCATCGTTGTGCTCGGAACAACAGACGAGCCGGCCCT
>JAEMRC010000160.1 GCA_016463545.1 Ilumatobacteraceae bacterium | reverse complement strand
TAACCTGCCCTTTATTACTGCAAATGCAGACGGACCATTGCACCTTGACGAGTCATTGAGTCGCTCAAAGTTTCAAGAAATGACAGCCGACCTGATTGAGCGTTGCCGCGTGGCATTCGAACAAGCGCTCAAAGATGCAGGCATCACAAAGGGACAACTTCATCACGTCATTTTGGTGGGTGGCTCAACGCGCATGCCAGCCGCTCAAGAATTGGTTTTTAGCCTCACGGGCAAAGAGCCCAACAAGTCGGTTAACCCTGACGAAGTTGTGGCTATTGGCGCTGCAGTGCAAGCCGGAGTTCTCAAAGGCGATGTGAAAGATGTGCTCTTGCTCGACGTCACTCCGTTATCACTTGGTATCGAAACCAAGGGCGGTGTGATGACAAAACTCATCGAACGCAACACCACAATTCCGACACGTCGCACCGAAACATTTACAACTGCCGACGACAACCAGCCATCGGTAGAAATTCACGTTCTACAAGGCGAACGCGAAATGGCCAGTTACAACAAGACACTCGGAAAATTTCAGCTCGTCGATCTTCCTCCTGCGCAACGCGGAACGCCCCAAATCGAAGTCACCTTTGACATCGATGCCAACGGCATTGTGCACGTGTCGGCAAAAGATCGCGCAACAAGCAAAGAGCAATCAATGACGATTACAGGGCAGTCATCATATGACAAAGATGAAATCGCCAAGATGGTCAAAGACGCCGAGGTTCACGCCGAAGAAGACCGCACTCGTCGTGCCGAAGCAGAAGTACGTAACAACGCAGATTCACTTGTGTATCAAACTGAAAAGGTTTTACGTGAGCAAGGTGACAAGGTGACAGAGGAAGAAAAATCCGCTGTAGAAGGACCACTTGCCGATCTGAAAACTGCACTTGCTGGCAACGATGTTGAAGCACTCAAATCAGCAACCGAAGCACTCATTACCGTCAGTCAAGCATTCAGTCAAAAACTGTACGAAGCAGCAGCCCGTGACGAGAATGCCGCCGGCTCATCAGCATCCGGAGCTGGTGCAGTTAATGACGACGACATTGTCGATGCCGAGATCGTCGACGAGCAATAGAGAAACGCTCATGGACGCAGAAACAGTGAACGATCCTCCAGACTCCGAAGAAACAGCGATTGATTCTGACGACATAGTTGAAGTGAGCGCCGAATCAGTTCTAAACGAAGAGATTAACTTAGACATCTTCCACGACGTCGACGCGCTGTTGGCTGAGCGCGATGAGTTTAAAGACATCGCATTACGTCTGCAGGCAGACTTTGAGAACTATCGCAAGCGCATCACGGCAACGCAAAGTGATGATATTGATCGCGCTACTGGTCGATTAGTAGAAGCGCTTCTTCCCGTTCTTGATGCGTGTGAGGCTGCATTTGCGCACGGCAATGTCGGCGTGGAACCCGTATGGTCTGCGCTGATTGGTTGTTTACAAAAACAAGGTCTAGTTGCACTCGATCCGCTCAACAAACCATTCGAACCTGAAAGTGCCGAAGCAGTTCTGCACGAAGAAGGTGATGGTGGTGAGTCTGTCGTGACAGAAGTATTGCGCACTGGGTATCAGTGGAAGGGTCGTGTCTTGCGAGCCGCCATGGTCAAGGTCAAAGGCTAACGACGATGGCCCCGCAGCGAGAGTGGTTCGAAAAGGACTACTACGCCGTGCTCGGTGTCTCACAACAGGCGACAGCCAAAGAAATCACAAAGGAATATCGCCGTTTAGCCCGTGAACATCATCCGGACGCCAATGCCGGAAACGAAAAATCCGAAGACCGATTCAAAGAAATCTCTGCAGCATACGACGTGCTCGGAGACGAAAAAAAACGAACCGAATATGACGAAGTACGTCGCTTAGGGCCATCAGGTGGTTTTGGTGGGGCGGGTGCACGTCCTTTCAACTTTGATATGAATGACGGTTTCGGAGACGCCATCGGTCAAATGTTTGGACGAAGCAAACGTGGAGGAAAAACGACTGGACCACAACGCGGTGCTGACATCGAAGCATCACTTACGCTTGATTTTGTTGATGCAGTTCGCGGCATCACCACCACGTTGCATCTCACCGCAGACGCGGCGTGCTCAACATGCGCGGGCAGTGGTGCTCGCGCCGGAACGATGCCAAAAGCATGTAGCCAATGTGGTGGGCGCGGATCAGTTGACGACAATCAGGGATTCTTTTCGTTCTCCTCGCCGTGTACAAGTTGCCGCGGAAGCGGTTCTGTTATCGAGTATCCGTGTGCGACATGTCGTGGCACCGGAATAGAACACAGACCTAGAGAAGTCAAGTTGCGCATTCCTGCTGGAGTGAGTCATGGTCAACGCATTCGTCTCAAGGGGCGCGGTGCACCTGGTCGCAACAGCGGACCTGCAGGTGATTTGTATGTTGAATGTCATGTCACAAC
>JAEMRC010000075.1 GCA_016463545.1 Ilumatobacteraceae bacterium | reverse complement strand
CGTTTGTTTTTTGCACCGCGAGCCGAAAGGCCTCAAGCGCGCGAACGTCGTGAGGCGCGCGCGTTTCAGTTGTGCTCAAAGTGCCCTGTTGCCAAAGAGTGCAGAGAGTCTGCTCGCGAAAATCATGAATACGGCTACTGGGGTGGAGAGAACGAAGAAGATCGTTATCTCGCTGGATACACGGTTGCGGCTCCGATCGGAATCAGAACCCGTCTACCTCGGATTGCATAACTGTTGCATGGCACAATAGGGCCATGACAACATACGACTCACCTGGTGCACTTGTTCGGACCTTTATTGACCTCTTGGTTGCCAATCAACCCGATGCCGCCTGCGCAATGGTGTCAGAAGATTGCGAATACGACAATGTTCCAATGGGTAAAGTTTTTGGACCATCCGGAATCAGCGGAAGCCTTGCTCCATTTCTTGGCGGATGCACGGCAATCGAGTGGAACATCCATCGGCAAGTCGAAAGCGGAACCGTTGCCAACGGAACTGTGTTTAATGAGCGAACAGATCGGTTTCAATTAGGTGGTCGTTGGGTTGAGGTTCCGGTGTGCGGAATCTTTGAAGTCCGTGATGGCAAAATTACGTTGTGGCGTGACTACTTTGACCAATCCACATTTAGAGACCAACTCACACCTGGCGCATAGGTTTTATCTCGGCAACACCCACGACTTAGTCTAAGAACATGTCGCAATTGCCATCGAGTGAGTCCAGTTGTGCTCAACCCACACAATCTGCCCAAAGCAGCCTTGCATTTGCAGATATTTTCACAACCAAATTGTTTGCTGTCATTGACTTTGAAACAACTGGACTAAACCCTGCCACTGACAGAATTTTACAGATGGCTGCCGTGGTCGTTGACATCACCGGACATGTCGTCGACTCCTTTGACACAATTGTTAAACCCGAACAACCCAGCGAATACACACACGGAGCAGAGCATGTTCACGGCATCAGCACAGATGATGTTGACGTTGGGATGCCGCTCGGCTTAGCAATGCGTCGCCTGCAAGACATCAGTCAAAGCGCTTTATTTACAGCCCACAACGCGCGCTTTGACCTCGGATTTTTGCATGCTGAACTAGCCCGTCTTGGCCAATCCTGGATCATCGACCAGTACGTTGACACACTTTTTTTATCTCGCAGCCTTGACCCCAATAAAGAGCATCCTCACACTCTCACGCACCTCATTGACAAGTACGGCATCAAACGAGACACGGCACACAACGCCCTTGCAGACGCCCAGGCAACGGCTCAGCTCCTTGTCGCACTTGTGGCGCAGGCGCGCCAACAACAGCCTCAATCGGCTAGTTCAGACGCGTCCGAGTAGCGACGCAACACCGTTTGCGCTGTGCGCTGTGCGATGTCAATAAATTCAATTGGCTCAGTGATCACAAAATTTCCACCTGCGCGCAAGGCCAGACGACCAAGCCAATGCGCACTATTGACCACTATCGAAATATCAAACGAGTCGTCATCGTTCTCTTGTACATCACGGCATGGATACGTTTCAACCACCCACGCTGCGGCTGCCTTTACATGCGCGCGCACAACCGGAAGTGTTCCGTCGTCCGGAAACCAGCTCGGAGTCATTGCCGTGGCGGCAACAAGATTCACGACTTCGCCTGTTGCGCGCACGTCTTGAATACGGTCAATGCGAAATGTGCGCAACTCATTGCTCAAATCATCATCAGCCGTTGTGTACCAGTGCCCCGCATCACCAAATACCGTTCGCGGAGTAATCGTTCGCTTCGTCGAAATATCTTTGCTAGGCGACAAGTATTCAATCTCTAGCTTTTCTCCCTTTTCGGCGGCTTCCCAAACAATGTCAAGATACGTCGCTTGCTCGGTTTCTACATCGACCACGTCTCCACCCAGAAAAACACGGAGTTTTGCGATCGCAGACGCCAGTCTCTTATCACGTTTCATGCCCGGCAATTGAGCGGCTGCATCTGCCAAAACACTGAGCCCAAAAATCTCAACATATGTCAGTTCAAGAGCACGATCAAAGGATTGTGATGGATGTGCTTCAACACTTCCGTCTTCGAACACGACAACACCAATCATGTCGCCACCACAATATGGCGGAACTCCACACACCATTGCGGTGCTCAGATCTTCAAGAACTTCTTCTTTTGTGAGTCCAAACTGTTGTGCAATTTCTTCAACGGTTGAGCCGCCACGCTCCATGACCCACGGCATGATGTGCAGCGCGTTCTGCACGCGCACTTTTGCCGACCTTGGACCGCGCTTGCCGATACGCCGGCGCCAACTGTTGCGCCCCCTCATCAGATACCTGTCGCAACTTCATTGAGCCAACCGATGACTTCTTGTCGAACATTGGGCGGCGAGAGAACTTCTGCGCGATCAACCATGGCAAATAACCAAGCCCTAAAGGCGACACGGTTAGCACAAGACACACGAACATTGATATCGCCATTTTCGTGCGTCAGAATAACTCCATCTTGGCCAAGTTCTCGCGCAACTGTGAGAGCCAGCACTTTGTCAATGCGCACTACTGCTTGTTCAGCCACGCCATCAAATAACTTGGCATCATCTGGCATCGCGTCGGCAAGTTTGTAATCTGCTCGACGCACGAAGGCTTGTTGTGTTGATCCGATCACGACGTCGCCTTGGATGCGGTCAACTCGGAACACGACTTCTTCTTGGCGCGATAGATCGTATGCACCCAAGTACCAATAGCCATCCCGGGAAAGCAATCCGTACGGATGCACAGTGCGATCCTTGGCGTTATATCGCATCGACACAACACGACATTCGTTTGTGGCTCGCCACAGCTCGGGCAGTGCAAGAGAGCCCGATTCAAGATGCATTGTTCCAAAGCCAACATGGTCGTCAATAACGCCGCCCAGTCGCACTACCGCACGACGTCCCCACTCGGTATCAATCTGCACCATTGCAGCGGCTTCTTGTAAGGCCTTGATTTCGTCGGCAGTGAGTTGCGACGCCAGCGTGCCGTATCCCTTTTTGTTGAGAAAATATGCCGTCTTGCCGGCTGCATCACCACGCAGCACGATATTTGAAATTGGAACGCCCATCTCGCGCAATGACGCCTTGTCGCGCTCAAAGGATGTGCGACGACCTTCGTCAGAGGATCCGTATTCAGCGCCCATCTGGTCCATGATCTGCTCAAGCGTCTGAGGCTGAGCGTTGTTGCCAAGCAATGCCAAAAGATTGAGCATTCGCTCAGCCGGATCGTGTTGCTTTGACTTAGGCATCACTGTGCAGGATAGACGCTTACACGCGTCCTTGTGCGATGTGTTGATCAATCACCGCGCGCACCATGGCGATGACTTCTTCTGCTGTCGAACCAGGCGTAATGACTCCTGCTACTCCAGCCTCACGCAACTTAGGAACATCAGGCACAGGGATAATGCCACCTACTATCACCGGAATATCTGCCCCACGATCACGCAACTTCTGCACCACTCGCGGCGCAAGAGTCATGTGCGCCCCAGACAACATGGACAAGCCAATTGCATCAACGTCTTCGTCTATTGCAGCCGCAGCCACTGTGTCAGGCGTCTGAAAGAGTCCGGTATAGATCACTTCAAATCCGGCATCACGCAACATGCGAGCGACCACTTTGACCCCACGGTCATGCCCATCGAGTCCGACTTTTGCTACCAAAATACGTTGTGCCATTGATATCTCCCTCTCATTAGTCTGCCACCCGTGTTGGCATCCCGCTACTCGTCGAACTACTTCTGTTGGCGATACCAGTCAGCCAGCATCGATGTGCTCGAGTCAGTTTGGGCACTTTGCTTCCCCGTCAGCACTGGTTCAATCTTGGCGGTCAATTCTTTGCCCAACTCCACTCCCCATTGATCAAAACTATTGATCTTCCAGATCCATCCCTGCACCGCGGCACTGTGTTCATAAAAAGCGATCAGTTGCCCCATTGTAAATGCGTTCAGTGCCGGAATAACAATGCATGAACTTGGCTTATTGCCTACAAAAGTGCGATGTGCGACAAGAGATTCTGGCACTCCGTCGGCACGGACTTCTTGTGCGGTCTTGCCAAACGCAAGTGCTGCTGACTGAGCGAGCATGCTGGCAAACATTGTTCGCTGTCCACTCTCATCGTTTTGTGATGTACGTTTAACTCCGATGAAATCTGTGCAGATCTTATTTGTTCCTTGGTGCATCATCTGGAAAAAAGAATGCTGCGCGGCTGGACCCACGTCACCCCACACCACTGGAGATGTTGCATACGTAACCTCACGCCCGTCGACAGTGACGCTCTTGCCATTGCTTTCGGTGAGCAACTGTTGCAAAAAAGTTGGGAAACGGCGCAGTCCATGGCTGTACGGGATCACTGCAAGTGATGTTGACTGCCGCATCGAACTGTTCCAGACCCCAAGAAGAGCATGCACCACGGGTGCATTTTGAGCAAGAGGTGTCGTGAGTACATGCTGATCAGTGGCGGACATGCCACGCAAGAATTCTCTGAAGATGTCTCCACCACAAGAAACAATTGTTGGAAATCCGATGACAGAACTCACCGAGAAACGGCCACCAATCCAGTCAAAGAACTCTAAAATGCGATCACTCGAGATTCCCCAGGCGGCCGCAACTTTTGGCGCTGCTGTGGTTGCGACAAAATGGTCGCGCACTGCCTCTGCACCAAGCGCAACTGTTATCCACTCTCGCGCACGGCCGGCAATATGCATTGTCTCTTGAGTTGTAAATGTTTTTGAAGCAACCACGAACAGGGTGGACTCTGGCGACAAATTGTTTCGCGCAAGAACAAGATCTAATTGCGTGGGGTCAATGCTAGAAATGAAATAGCAATCGGGCCCGGTATGCCACGCCTCGAGTGCATCAGCAATAACCACATTGCCCAAGTCAGAACCACCAATACCAATATTGACAATCGCCGTAAATACGTGTCCCTTAGATCCAACGATTCGGCCAGCGCGTATTGCTTCTGCCAACTCGATGGCGCGTTCTGTTTGTTCTTGTGCCGCCACAGCCATCGGAGAATTCTCTTGTGAACGCATGAGCATGTGTCCAACCGAGCGATGTTCTGTGTTATTTAGTTCTGCTCCGCTCAACATGCCTGCGAACTGCTCTTGTACGCCTGCTTCATGAGCGAGTGCGACTAAAGCATCTAATCCAGCAGCCGAAAGAAGCTGTTTTGAGAAATCAAAGAATATGTCGTTGCAGGGCAGTGAAAACTTTTGTCCACGCTCTGAATCGCTAGCAAACAACTGCCGCAGTGAGCTATTTGACTCGTCTTGGGCGATGCGCTCTACGACTTGCCATTGTCCTGACATCTAGATTGTCGGAACTTCCACGTGTTTTCCGAACACCGACCCCAACGTATTCATGACTTCGCCAAGAGTTGCGTACACCGACACCGCATCAATGATCGCCGGCATGACATTGAGTTCTGGATCGGCTGCAACCGTGCGCAAATGATCGAGGGCTTTTTGAACGGCACTGTCATCTCTTGACAACTTGACTGATTCAAGGCGTTTGTGTTGGCGAGCCTCGTCTTCATTGGTGATTTGCAAAACGTCAATACTTGCTTCGTCATTGCCCTCAAGAAAACGCGTCACGCCCACAACGGTGCGGTCGCCAGCGTTCAGCATCTTTTCTTGAATATAGGCAGAGTCAGCAATGCGCCCCTGGAACCAGTTGTCTTCAATGCCTTGAATAACTCCTTCGAGCATTGATCCAGCGCCCAACGTATCGATCGTGGCAAAAATCGCTTCTGCTTGGCGTTCCATCTCGTCTGTCAAAGACTCAACAAACCACGAACCGCCAAGTGGGTCTGCCACATTTGTGACATTTGTTTCGTAGGCCAAGACTTGTTGCGTGCGCAAAGCAATACGCGCCGCTTTCTCTGTGGGTAACGCAAGGGCTTCATCCATTGAGTTTGTATGCAGACTCTGCGTACCACCCAAGACCCCAGCCAATGCCTCGATTGCAGTTCGTACGATATTGACCTCTGGCTGCTGCGCTGTGAGAGAAACTCCGGCTGTCTGCGTATGGAAACGCAACTGCATCGAACGCTCCGATGTTGCGCCATAACGTTCTTTGGTCCAACGTGCCCAGATTCGTCGTGCTGCGCGATACTTCGCAATTTCTTCAAAGAAGTCAATATGTGCATTGAAGAAAAATGAGAGGCGTGGTGCAAAGGCGTCAATGGGCAACCCAGCCTGCAGTGCAAGTTCAATATAGGCAAAACCGTTGGCCAGCGTAAAAGCCAGTTCTTCGGCAGCAGTCGCTCCCGCCTCGCGAATGTGGTATCCAGAAATTGAAATTGAGTGCCAACGTGGCATTTCATTTGTAGCAAATGCGATCGTGTCACGTACTAAACGCATGCTGTGACGCGGAGGAAACACAAATTCTTTTTGCGCTTGGTATTCCTTCAAGATGTCGTTTTGAAGTGTTCCGCCCAATTTTGCACGCGGAACTCCTGCTCGCTCTGCCTGAGCAATAAACATGGCAAAAATAACTGCAGCGGGAGAATTAATTGTCATTGACGTGGTGATCTCTGAAAGATCGATTCCGTCATACAGATCTTCCATGTCTGCCAACGTGTCAATGGCAACACCACATCGACCAACTTCTCCGTCACTCATCTCATGATCAGAGTCGAGCCCGAGCAGAGTTGGCATATCAAATGCAGTTGACAGGCCGTCGCCACCAGCGCGAATGATTTCTTTAAAACGCCAGTTCGTGTCTTGGGCAGTGCCAAAGCCGGCAAACATGCGCATTGTCCAGAGTTTGGAACGATACATCGAGGCGTATGGTCCGCGCGTGTACGGATACACGCCGGGTTGCTCCGCATCATCTGGTCCGTACACCGGATCGAGCGCAATTCCGGACATCGTGGTGAAGGGTTCGTCACGAACCTTGCTCGCGGCAAACGCTGCTTCCCATTCTTTGCGCGGATTCATTTCTGTTGTCATGTGCGATTCCTTACTTTTTGCTGCGACCAAGAATCGCCCAAGCAGTTGGAGCAATTGCACCAGCAACAAGCATCTTCAAGAGGTCACCCACAAGGAACGGTGTCACGCCATAAGCAATTGCATTGGCGTCTCCGGTGGCAATTGGAATATGCATGTGATGCGCAAGCCATCCAGCACCAAAAATATAAATCACAACAGTTCCCATTGCCATCGCTGAAAAAGACGAGGCGTAATTGCGGTCCCCGCGCATCTCGGACAAATATCCAATCAGCGCTGCCGCCAGAATAAATCCGACGAGGTATCCCATCGTTGATCCGGTTCCGGCCGACCACCCACCGTCTCCGCCAGAATAAAACGGAAGCCCGATGAGCCCCATCGCCCAGTACACACCCTGCGACAGAGCACCACGTCGCCATCCCAACACGCTTCCGCTCACCAAGACGGCAAATGTCTGCCCAGTAATAGGAACAGGCGTAAACCCAAGATGAATCGTGATCTGTGCAGCCAAGGCGGTGAACAGAGCAAAACCAACAACTAAGACGGCATCACGGCCGATAGCGCGAGAACGAACGGTCGGTACTGCAATTAGATCAACAAGAACTGCTGGAGAGGTGGTAGTCATGGGGTTCAGACTACTACCGTGGCACGAATGAATACAGAGTCCGATGCCATCCTCCTGCCATGGTGGAAAAATCCCGCAAATATCCTCATTGGGGTCGTCGTAGTGGCAATTTTTCTCGGCTCTGTGGGCTATTCCGTCGGCAACCGTGCCGGGCGCGTCCAGCATAATTCCGTCGATGTCGGCTTCTTGCAAGATATGCGCATCCACCACGAACAAGCAGTTGCCATGGCGTCTGTGTATCTCGATATTTGGACAGACGGCAATTCAGTGGAGCGCACCATTGCTCGCGAAATTCAGTTTGACCAATCTTTTGAATCAGGCCGGATGGTGCAACTCTTGCGCATTTTTGGAGAATCAGAAGTCAACGAAACAGATCTAGCGATGACATGGATGAACGAAACAGATCATGCGATGACATCGATGCATGATCCAGTGCCGCTTGAGCGTATGCCAGGACTCGCCACTGACGAACAATTGCAAGAGTTGCGTAGAGCAAAGGGTGTCGAGGCCGACAAGTTATTTGCCCAACTGATGATTGCCCATCACAACGGTGGACTCGACATGGCGAAGTATGCAGTTGAGCACGGCCAAAATAAAGAAGTACTCGGCCTTGCGGCTGCAATGGTTGCTGCTCAAACGAGTGAAGTCGTCGAACTCAATCGGATACTCTCATCCTTGTGACCGAGTCATCTGGCGTTATTGGCGCACTCGATATCGGAACAAACAGTTTCCATCTCGTGATCGCTCGTGCAACCCACTCGGGCTTCGAAGTAATTGCACGAGAAAAAGAAATGGTCCGACTTGGCGAAGGCTCTGGCGACATGAAACTGCTGAGCCCAGAAGCAATTGAACGTGGCGTCATTGCACTTCGCAACATGCGACGAATAGCAGATGTCCACGGAGCAGAACTGCGAGCCATCGCCACAAGTGCTGTTCGAGAAGCCAGAAACGCAGATGTCTTCATAAATCGCGCGCTCAAAGAAGCATCCATCGTTGTTGAAGTTATCTCGGGAGTAGAAGAAGCCCGACTCATCCACTTAGGCGTCATGCAGGCGATTCCGCTCATGGATACTCGTTCGATTGTTATTGATATCGGTGGGGGCAGTACGGAGGTTGTCGTCGCCGATGGACTATCGCAGCATTTCGTTCGAAGTTTTAAACTTGGGGCAATTCGTTTGACAACTCGATTTTTCTCTTCGACTTCACTACACCCCTCTGCAACATCTGCGTGTCGTAAATTTCTCCATTCAACTCTGTCGCCATCACGCAAAGAGATCGTTCAATTAGCCCCCAAAATCGCCGTTGTTTCATCCGGAACGGCGGAAGCCCTTGCAAGCATGGTGAGAATTTTGCGGGATGAAACTGAGCCAAAATCAATGAACGGCTTCAAATTTACGATAGAAGAACTAGAGGTTGTCGTCGATCTCCTGGCTCAATCTCCAACAGTTGAGATGCGTCGTCAGTTACGAGGTGTCGACGCCTCTCGCGCAGACATTATCTTGGCGGGTGCACTTATTTTGGACGCGATTGCCCATGAGTTTGAATTGCAGAATTTTATTTTTAGTGATTTCGCTTTGCGTGAGGGAATTATTCTCGACACCTTGCAGCGAACAGAGCAATTAGACCATCAACATCTGCATCAGGTTTCACTAAACAGCGTTATGGGACTTGTTGAACGTTGCGATGACGACGTTGTGCACAGCAAAAACGTAGCGAGACTCGCGCTTGAACTCTATGACTCGCTCGAAAAGGAATACGATTTCAGTCCTGAGTGGCGGGTTCTTTTAGAGGCCGCATCCTTGCTCGCCAATGTCGGGCTCATCGTCTCGCACAGCAAACACCACCTGCACTCGTATTACGTCATCAGAAACTCAGATCTTGTCGGATTCACCGATCATGAAATCGAACTCGTTGCGCTGATTGCTCG
>JAEMRC010000074.1:3770-9536 GCA_016463545.1 Ilumatobacteraceae bacterium | reverse complement strand
ACTTTTCCAGTTCTTAAACAGCGCATCAAGTATTATTACTGGCGTATCCGGCAGGGAGTCTGGGAAGCCGCTTTGACCTTGCCAATTCACCCGTTTGGTGGCCGGCTGGGACATCTCGTAGATCGCTGGCAGGCGCCATTCAGTTTTATCGGTCATGGGCATGTCGATGGCAGTGCTCGTGAGGCAACGTAAGCGATCAGTAATTGCTTCGCCAGATGGACTCATCCATCGGTATGTATTGTCAACGCTGGCGTCAGGACACCCATTCATCGCATTTACTAGTCGGACATTATCTGTACCACGAGCCCACATTTTGTTTGTTTGTCTGTCTAATACTTGACCGTTGGGGATTTGCATTGCTTTCATTACCTCTAACTTGAAATTAAGGCTTTCAAATTCCAACAGAATGTTATTGAAACCACTAACTGGAAAATTCGTCTCTCCGTATGCCTTTGACCACGCCGCAAGAGTTGCAGCCTTTTCAAGCAAGATTTGAAATCCAGTGATAATAGCCGAATTCTTTTTGGAATCAGAAGATGATAGGAATCTGTTGGTCTGGCAATTCTTTGCGGATACGATTAAACCAGGCGAATTACCAGAGGACAAGAGTACCGCGCCCAAAGTCTCAATGGCGGTATCAATTGAGGCGCGTAAGAGAATACCCTTTGCGTCTTTAAGAACCTGCGTTTCGCTGGTGGTAAAAGCGAACTCATCGTTGCCGGGCGTATTGTCATTGGCGGCATTTTTAAATCGGGCTAGTATACTTTTCAGAAGACCAGCGTTTCCCTTCCCGCCAAACAAGATTTTCCATTGTTGAGTAATCGCCACAGTGAGCGGAAGAAGTTGAGCGTATTTCTGATCAACAGCGTTACAATTATTTTGCCTAATTACAAAGTTGACCAAACCGATCGTGGCATCAACGCCAGACTGAACGTTTTGGATCTGGTTTGAGATTACGTCTAATTTTGCGTCAATTTTTAACAGATGCGTCTCGATGGCAGCAATTGCGTCTAGAATCGCAGTGTCTTTCTCGCCACCAAAGCCGAGTATTGTTGCGAGCTCAGGGGGCATCCCTGGGATAGGCGGAATAAGCGCTAAGGAGTTCGTCGCCAAACCCCCCAACAAGGCCATCGCGCCATTGCGCGTCCTTGGGGTTTCTGGGGTTTCTGGGGTTTCTGAGGTTTCTGATTTACCGCAACCGGTAATGCTGAGAACAAGCACACCAGCGATCAATACGTGAAACAGCTTTTTCATAGGGCCTCCAAGAGTGAACTTATATTAATTGAGAAACTAACACGATTTTTAGGGCGTTACCAGTCGCCCTTGCCGTTCAGCACCCCTGGGTGGTGACAAATAGCCGGGGGGGCTTACTCTTGTGGCGTAAGGTCCAAGTTGAAAACCTTGATGGCATTGTTACGCAGAAAATGGGGCCAGACATGGTCTCTGAATGCAACGTCTGGAAGTTCACTGAACATCCGCTCGATCGTGAGACCAGCCGGGAAATAGCCGGCATACATGATTTTGTCCATACCGCGCGTGTTGGCGTAGTCGATAATCGCTTGCGGGAAATATTTTGGGGCAAAGGCACTGGTCATGTAATACAAGCCTGGCCATTTCAGCATCAGTTTGACAGCGAGATCTTCCCACGGTTCTGCGCCGTGACGCATCACGATTCGTAGTTCTGGAAAGTCATAGCAAACTTGATCAAAGTGCTCGACGTGTTGACATGCTGCAGGAACACGTGGTCCTGGCACACCGGCATTGGCAATGATCGGTAAATCAAGATCGATGCATGTCTGGTAGATCGGATAATACCGACGATCGCTCACAGGAACTTGCGGATTGCAACCCGCCGGAAAAGTTGTGACTGCCGTGAGTCCATGTTCGGCGTGAATATTTCTGATTTTGCGCACTGTTCCGGTGATGTCGTTTGGGTCGATCTCGAGTGAAAGAAATACGCGATTGGGAAACTTGCGACGGGCTTCGAGTGCAATGCCAGAGATGCTAAATAGTCCTGCCGATATATTGTGCGTGTTCATTCGAGAGAACGTGTAGTCAATGGGGTCATGGTCACCGAGTTCTTCTGGCGTGTCCTTGAACATGTATCCGACCGGAAACTGAGCTTCTTTTGATTGATCATCTTTTATGACTGCGTATAGATAGTCATACACCGCATGTTTGTCAACAAACGGGAAGCCGATCATGAGATCGATCACCCCAATATCAGATCGAAATGTCATGAGACGATTGTAGTTGACAAACGAATTTTATTGCTTCAGGGTCTAACTGCCTGAGATTTTCTTGAGCGGAGCCCATCCGAGGGCAAGGTGTTTTGTGCCAACGCGAGAAAAGCGAACAGTTGCCTCGGCTCTGTCGCCTGTGCCCCGTAGTTCGATAATGACACCTTCCCCAAAGATTGAGTGCTCCACGTCGTCGCCCACTTTGAGGTGGCTGAACTCATCAGGGCCACGACGTTCAGCGCGTTTGGCGGGAGCCTTTTCGTACGACGTAGCAGGTGACGAGCCACCCATTTTTCTGTACGCCGGAATCTCCGCGTCGTTCCAGTCAGATGCACCACGTCCAAAGACGCGTCCGCTATCGACACCAGAGTCGACTGCTCCTTGACGATCAAATAGTTCGGCAGGGATTTCGGACAAGAATCGTGAAGGTGGGTTGTATTGAGTTTGCCCAAACAACATGCGTTGCCAGGCGTGCGACACATACAACTGCTCTCTGGCACGCGTAATGCCAACATAGGCGAGGCGTCGTTCTTCTTCGAGTTCTTGGGGATCTAAAAGGCTGCGATTGTGTGGGAACACGCCGTCTTCGCAACCAATCAAAAACACGACGGGAAACTCCAAGCCTTTTGCGGCATGAAGAGTCATGAGCACAATATGGTTTTCTTCGTTGAGATCATCGGTGTCGGCAACGAGTGACACTTGCTCTAAGAACTCATCCACCACGGTGTATTCAGCAGCAGAACCGATGAACTCTGCAATGTTTTCGAGTCGACCTGCTGACTCGACAGTGTCTTCTTCGTTAAGTTCGCGGATGTAGCCGCTGTTGTCCATTGCCATCTGCAGAACTTCGGATGGTCCATTTGGAATAGCCGCGTGAAGTGCGTCCATGAGTTCGAGAAATGATGCGATGCCACGCACTGCTGCTGCTCCGACGCCCGCTTGAGCGCAATCAACAAGCGCCTGACGAAAGCCGATGTCTTGTTGACGAGCCCATGCATCGACCTTGGCAAGACTGGTGTCACCGATGCCGCGTTTAGGGACGTTGATGATGCGCTTGAGACTGATTTCATCAGCAGGGTTTGCAGCCGCCCTGAGATATGCCAGCGCGTCTCGTACTTCTCGGCGTTCGTAGAACTTTGTGCCACCCACAACTTTGTAGGGAATACCGCTACGCATGAGTGCTTCTTCCATAACGCGACTCTGTGAGTTGGCACGATAGAACACCGCCATCTCGCGCCATGGGCGAGCGGCTGTTTCGTGCAGATGATCTGCAGTAGTTGCGACCCATCCGGTTTCGTCGTATTCGTCTTGAGCAAAATAGCGAACTATTTTGTCGCCACCGCCGTGTGCTGTCCAGAGGTCTTTGGGATGCCGACCTGTGTTGTGCGTAATCACTGCATTTGCTGCAGTGAGAATAGTTTGTGTGCTGCGATAATTTTGTGCCAACACCACCACGGTTGCATCAGGGAAGGCTGTTTCGAACTCTGTCAGATTGCGAAAATCTGCGCCACGAAATTTGTAGATACTTTGGTCAGTGTCACCGACGACGCAAACATTGTGGTGCTTGGCCCCCAGCATGAGCACGATTTGATTTTGGGCTTGGTTGGTGTCTTGGTACTCGTCAACCAAAATGTGTTCGAAACGAGTCTGATACATCGCCAATACATCTGGACACTCTCGCAATAGTTTGACTGTATTGAGCAAGAGATCGTCGAAGTCCATTGCCCCAGCACGCAAAAGCCGATTTTGGTATTCAGCAAAAACTTCGGCGTGCTTTTTGTCCACAATATTGCTGGCGATGTCATGGGCCTTGTTGGCATCGATGAGTTCGTTTTTCCAGAGACTGATGCGTGCTTGCGCTGCTCCTGCTGGAAACTTGCGCGGATCAAGACCCATGTCGCGAATGACATAGCCGACGAGGCGTTTGCTGTCTTGTGAATCGTAAATAGTGAAAGCCTTGTTGTAGCCAATGCGGTCGGCGTTCATGCGCAACATGCGAACACATGCCTTGTGAAAAGTGCTGACCCACATTTTGCTCGCGACGTCTCCGACAAGGTCTGCCACGCGATGACGCATTTCGTCGGCAGCCTTATTGGTGAACGTAATTGCCAAGATGTGCATGGGGTGCACGCCTGTTCGAACTAAGTGAGCGATACGTTGCGTGAGCACGCGCGTTTTGCCACTGCCGGCACCTGCAATGACTAGGAGCGGACCCCCGGAATGAAAGACAGCCTCGTGCTGATTGGGATTTAGTTGATCAGCATTTGCGACAGACACTTGGTCAGTCTACGAGCGGGCTGTGATACGCACGGGAAGCTTGCGTGGTCCACGAACCTGACCCACGCTCCACGTCACTTCTTCGCTCTGATCTAATTCAAAGTCTGGGAATCGTTCGAGGAAGACCTCAATTGCCACGTTCATCTCGAGTCGTGCCAAGTTTGAGCCTAAACACCGATGAATTCCGAGACCGAAGGCGGCGTGTCGGTTTTCTTCACGGTCGATCACCACAGTGTCGGGGTCTTGGAAAACGTCTGGATCTCGGTTGGCAGCAGGGAACGGAAGCAACACCCAGTCTTCTTCTTTCATTGCATATCCGTGAAAGTCATAATCGTCGCGCACGAGTCGCGCCATTGTGACGGGCGCGTAGGCGCGCAAAAACTCTTCAACAGCAGTGGGAATCATGGCTGGATTTTCTGCCAGGCGACGACGATCGACAGCATTGGTTGCGAGGTGCCACAATGAAGATCCGATTCCGCTCCATGTTGTGTCGATGCCAGCCACGAGAAGCAGAATGATTGTGCCACCCACATGTTCTGGCGAGAGTTTGTTGCCCATGATTTCGGCGTTCAATAAATACGTTGTGAGGTCATCACGCGGATTCGCAATGTGGTCGTTGATTTGGTGAGTGAGATACTCATCAAAAACCATAAACTTTGCAAGGCGTGTTTCGCGATCTTCATTAACGCTCTCAAGTACAAGATGGACGAAGTGTCGAAACTTGTCGGCATCTTGCACGGGGAAACCAAGCATGCGAGCAATAACTTGCACTGGAATATCTTGACTGTATTGCTGAGCGGCATCGATGAACTGCACATCTCCCATGTCATCAATGAGTTGGTGGCAGATGCGACGAATCTCGCTGGCCCACGGGTCGATTTTCTTTGGAGAAAAAGCTGGCAGCAGCAAGCGTCGTGCTTCTGCATGGAACGGAGGGTCACTGCTAATCGGTGGTGCATTGCCAATAGGTGACGGTGGTGGCTGCGGATCGAACTGGCTCGGCTTTGTGGTGCCCACGACAACAGAGCGACTCGTAAAATGTTCTGTGTCATACGCGATCTCACGAACATGCTCGTGTGTGAGCGGCAACCATGTTCCGCCGTAGCGCTCAGTGTGTGCAACGGGGCATTGTTTTTTATTCAACAAGTCATCCCAGATCTGATGGATATTGGCGTTGTACTCAGGATCAGCGTGATCAAAGTCATGTTCCCAGTCAGTGACTGGACCGTAGATAGATGTCATGGGGGGA
>JAEMRC010000074.1:0-3670 GCA_016463545.1 Ilumatobacteraceae bacterium | reverse complement strand
ATCAAAGTCATGTTCCCAGTCAGTGACTGGACCGTAGATAGATGTCATGGGGGGATTCCTTATTATTCTTGGATGATGATGGCGAACTCAGGACAATTTGCTTGGGCGAGGCGGGCGCGGTCTTCAAGCCCCGCGGGCACAACGCCGTCGTTCAATTCGTGCGCATTGCCGTAGTCGTCAATGTCGAAAAGTTCAGGGGCAAGGGCATAGCAGCGGCTATGTCCTTGGCATTTTTGCGCATCAACGTGTACTCGCATAGTGACAGCGTAGAACCAATCAGGCAGAATCAGCGAGTGGGAACTGCAACTTCAGCATCTTCGTCTTTGCGGCAAATGTCACCAATCATCTTGTTGCCACCATCAGAAGGCAAAGCAGAGGGCGGAACTCCAGGCACACATTGGTCTGTCGATGAAGGCCCTTTGGGTGAACTCGCACCACAGCGTAAAAAAGTGATTGCCGCGCTGCGGGCAAACGGCGGAGGCTCACAAAAACTTCTTGGAGTCAGCGGCGCTCACCTTGAACGTGCACAACGCGCCAACTCCACATTACTGAAATCGCCAACATTGCCGGCCTGGCAGCGCTACACAGGAGTCGTGTGGGATCATCTTGATCTTGCATCGTTGCCCGCCGCTGTAAAAAAATCAGCGCTCACATCACTTCTTGTTCCGTCTGGACTTGCCGGAGTTGTGCGTGCTATCGATGCACTCCCCGACTATCGCCTCAAGATGGGCGCACGACTAGATGACCTCGGAACAATGTCGGCATTTTGGCGCGAATCAGTTTCTGCCATTGTGCGGACATATGCCAAGAAACGCCCGATCCTGGACTTGCTCACCATCGAACATCGCGCCGTCTTTGCTGACCGAACTGCGTTCATCGAAGTGAACTTTCTGGCTAAAACCGGAAAAGCCATTGGACATGATGCCAAGGCGACAAAGGGCTTATTGGCACGACACGTTCTTGTGACCCTTGCAGATGGTGCAACACTTGATGATGCACTGCGATCATTTCGCAGTCCAACTCTCACACTGAAAGTGACACGACTATGACAACTCCGCTCTCGGCAAAAAACTTGTTCGATCTCAGTGGACGCGTGGCGCTCATCACGGGCGGCAGTCGCGGATTGGGTCGCGAAATGGCGTTGGCATTTGCCCAACATGGTGCGCATGTGATTGTGGCTAGTCGCAAGTTAGAGAACTGCGAGGTTGTCGCTAATGAAATTCGTTCACTCGGACAACGCTCGCTTGCTGTGGCATATCACGCGGCATCGTGGGATGATGCCGACAGACTCGCTCGAGTTGCACTTGATGAATTTGGATCTGTCGATATTTTGGTGAACAACGCTGGCATGTCACCTTTATATCCATCAGTAGAACAAATCTCTGAAGATCTCTTTGACAAAGTTCTTGGCGTTAATTTCAAGGGGCCGTTTCGATTGTCAGCAATACTTGGCACACACATGGCGCAACACAATGGTGGAACCATCATTAACGTGTCGTCCATTTCGAGCCAACGCCCGGGGGCCAACGAAGTGATCTACGGAGCGGCAAAAGCCGCCGTGAATAATTTGACGATGAGCCTGGCGCGAGCACTCGCACCAAAGGTGCGGGTGAACTGCATTGTGCCTGGTCCATTTTTTACCGATATCTCCAAAGCATGGGATATTGAGCAATTCACGAAGGCTGCGCGAACGAACTATGCCTTACAGCGCGGCGGCCAACCCAACGAAATAGTTGGCGCCGCACTGTATTTGGCAAGTGACGCGAGCAGTTACACCACAGGCTCTCTGCTCAACGTCGATGGTGGACCGCGCTAGACGAGATTAGTTCTCGTCTTTGTTGCGCTGATCTTCTGCCTCTTTGGTCTCGAAGAACTCTTGCTTGTCGGTTGACTCGTGACGACGTTTTTTGTCGCGATAGCTCTTGAGATTTGTGTCGAGACTCTCAAATGCCCGGCGCGTACCATCGCTTGAAGGACTAAAGGCCTGGTTGGATCCGACCGATACTCCGACGCGACCTGCGTCTGCGTAGGCATCAAGTGCTGCCGACAAAAAGACGAATGTCCAGTCGTGATCGTCTTGGCACTCTTTGATGAGCGTGCGAATGCGATCAAGATCGTACTCACGGCTTTGGTTTTCTTCACCGTCTGTGATGGTGACGAACACGATGTTTTCTTTGGGTAGACCAGTTGCCTCGCGAGCGGCTTGCTCAACTCGACCACGACCGATCAACAGACCGGTTGCGTCTAGAAGGGGTGTTCCGCCACGGGGCAGATAGGTGTGTCCGTCTAGTTCGACGATTTCGCTGATGTTGGCACCAGCCACGATGACGTCGCTTGGATCTTGAGAGTCAAACTGCACCAGCGTGACTCGGGCATCAATGCCATCACGACGCTGGTTGGCGATCAACTGGTTGAATCCGCCGATGACATCGTTGGCGATGGACGACATTGAGCCTGATCGGTCGATCAGGATGTAGAGGTGGGTAACGGGATTGGTTGGGTTGGTGGTCATTGCAGGGCCCCTTTCGTGAGCTATATTTAGATGTAGTAACTACATCATAACACTAATTAAGTGTTATTCCTACATGATATTCAGAGGGTGTGTCGGGGTTGACTGGGCTACTGCAGTTTGGAGCGCAGGAACTCAATCACCCGGGCCACGCTTGGCTCGTCTCGTTGTTCGGTCAGCACACTGTGGTCTTTGGGGTTTTGAGACGGCAACTCAATGGCGATAAAGGCATCACCGAGCAGATTGTGCAACGCAGCAAATCTGTCGCCGACCAACTTGTCCTTGTCGTACCGAAGCCCCAAAACCTGACAGCCTGCTTGGGCTCGTTGACGCACCACGATGGCATCGGCCGGGCTGAGGTTGAGGTCGCCAGCACGAGCCTTGCCGACAGAAAATGGCAGTGAGGGCTGCGACAACACGGGGGCAATCATGATGTCGTCCACCATCATGCCAAGTGCAAATCCACCGCTAAAGCACATGCCGATTGCTCCGACGCCTTTACCACCGATCTCCATATGAAGTGACCGTGCGAGTGCGCGCAACCACGCAATGATTGGCGATGTTTTATTGAGAGCCATGTTGGTGAACTCACGCGATACGCAAACTTTGAGCATTGACGATGTCATATACGAACTACTTGCCTTCTTGCCCGGAGTACCAACAAGGTTTGGCATGACGACTGTAAAGCCGGCGTCAACAACATCGGTCGCAAACTTTTTTACTGCAGGTGTGATTCCGGGAATCTCATGCACAACGATCACCACTGGACCTGTGCCGCGTCGATATACATCACGCGTAAGACTTGCTGCTTTGAATGAACTTCTTTGCCAGCCCTCAAGATCAATCTGTGTCATTTCAGTGCACCTTTCAAAGACTCGAGTGCTGACTCGGCTAGTTGTGTCGTACTCTCTTTCATTGGCTCTGGATCGAACCCGTCATCACCCATTGCGCCATGCAGATAACGCGCATACACGCCTTCACTAATGACAGCCAAGCGCCAACTTGAGAAAGCTTTGTAATAACCGATTTTGCTGACATCTCGTCCTGTTTTTATGGCATAGCGCTGTACGAGATCGTCGTAACTAGGAAAGCCCTTGATGCCAGACGGATCGTTCGTGCGCATGATGGGATGTCCGTAATCGTTCCAGTACACACCGATGT
>JAEMRC010000073.1:3228-9541 GCA_016463545.1 Ilumatobacteraceae bacterium | reverse complement strand
TCTCCCATGTCGCTCGATCAACAGATCCAGAAACAGTGAGAGCCTTTTGTCGCTGAAATTTTTTGACTGCTCGAGTTGTGCGCGCCCCGTATACGCCATCAGCAAGAAGTTGCTTATTCTTGGGCGTTGCAAGTGCCACATTGAGAGTTTTTTGCAGGGTCTTCACCATCGCTCCGCGGTCGAGTTCGGTCAGGGGGAGCCCTGGCAGAATCGCAGCAGGGGCTGTCGTGGTCGGAAGCAATCCTTGAGATCGTAAGTTATCGAGTTGCGCTCGCAAGAAGAGTGCAAACTCAGTTTGACCCGTGCGTGTGAGGTGAACGTAACAACAGAGTGATGAATTATCAAACCATCGGGTTGTGGTGGCATCAGTGCTCGCTGTGTTCCAGTCCAGCACGGTGATTTTGGGATCAAGTGCAGCCGCCGCATAGAGCGCCGCATTTGCAGTCGCATAAGTGCGTTTCGTAGTGCGAGTGGACATCGTGACAAAAATGATTCGTTGAACGCCACGTGTTGTGAGTGCTGAAATCATTTGGGCAAGTTCGGTGGCATATGTTGTGGGGTCGTCGTTGTAACCCAATGCAATGAGAGCGATCGCTGGAGTCTCAAGAGCATTGAACACGTTGACGCCATCAAGATTAAGACTGGGTGCTGTTTGAGGAAACAAACATGCCGCCCCGACGACGCCCCTGCCAGCGCACGCTTGAATAACAGTGTTGGGGTAGGCGGGCGTGATGAGCGATGAAAATTCGTCGACCACACTTTGGGTCACGGAGTCGCCAATGACGAGCATGCTGCCAACAGGTGCAGCAAGTGAGTCGGCGCCAAATTGCGCAATCGTGTCATACCAGGATGAATTGAGGCCAAAGTCGCTGCGGAATTGTCCTGGCACAAGAGTGACAGTGGCAGCAGTGCCAGTGATAGTGACTGATGTTGCATAACCACCGAAGTCTCCGCCAAGACCATCATGTGCTGTCGTGATCGATGTAAATATGCCAATGGTGGGATATTTTTTTTGAATCTCGGCCGCCGATAAAGTAACGCTCCAGTTCCGCAGTGCTGCGTTTGCCGCAATGTCTCCATCATCTGTAATGCCGTTTGAGATCATGCGTCCACCGTTGGTCGAGGAGTATTCCGTGCGCACGACCGCACCCGCAGCACTACGAATGATGGTGCTGGCGGTGTCAAGCACTGCTTGATCGGTTCGAGCATCTTCAATAACTAGGGTCGTTCCCCCAATGTCACGAAGTGCTGATCCGCCGTAGACCTGACAGTCTGTGGTGTCGCATGTCTTGGCGTATGCGCCAACAGTTGTGTATCGATTTTCTGATATTGCGTAACTACGTGCTGCCACAGCCTGCGCTCGCAGTGCGTTCATTCCAGCGCCAGCAGCAAGATCACCCCAGCCAGCGGACGACTCTCTGGGTACGACACCGCGCACGTAAGACTCGGTATCAACCACGTTGACTGTTCGTTGATTGTTTTTTGTGTCACTGATGGCCTGAATTGAGCCGCGATAGTAACGCACGCGACCTTTGGCGTATTTCTTTGTCGGTGGTTCACAGACTCCCAAGAGATCCGTGGGAGAAACTGCCGTACTTAGGGATCCGTTAGTGCTCGTAAACGTGATGGGTCCTGCGATGTCGTCACCAATCAGGGTGAACCCAGTTGGTTCTCCTGTTATTGCAGGGCAAGTACTCGCACTTGATGAATAGATGTCGTAGATGTTTTTTCCGACTTGACGAGCAAGCAGCGCTGCAGATGTTGCGGTTGCACCGCTCCACATTGCCGTGGCATTGTCAGAGACCACAGTTGTCTGTATTCCATCAAGAGTTTGGAGACGAACTGTCATCGCGCCAGCGGGAATGAGCGCTGCGTCTGCAGGAGTGAGCGCCGACACGATGCTGGCGTCAGCGCCGTAATAAAAAGCAAGAATCTCTTGCCAGGTCTTGGCGTATGTTGTGGCCCAGCCCAAGGCGCCGTTTTGGCTCATCCCTCGTCCGTGTCCGTGTCCGTGTCCGCGCACAACGACCCCAACAGGTGTCAGCACTTCAGCGCGAACAGGTGCTACGAGATCCACCAAAAAAAGGGATGTCGTGAGTGCAATCGCGGCGAAGGTGCGTGCTGCAATGATGCGCGTGTGACGGGGGGTCATACTGCCTACACGCTACGGGGTTTGGGCCACCTCGGGGTGTCGATCGATCTCGTCACGTTCTTGCATGCCAACACCTACCAAAACAAGGGCCATTCCAAAGATGTCGGTGAGAGTGGGATTCTGATCAAGAAAAACCACTCCAAAAATTGCTGCCGTCACTGGCAGCAAAGCCAGCATCACCGAAAATCGACGCACCGGAATTCGGCGCAGAACTGCTTGGTCAATGCCATACCCCAATGCGCTTGATGTCGCACCAACAACGATGCAGGCAAACAATAGGTGGGGAGTGGTCAATACAACTCCTGATCCACTCGCTCCAACAGGCAACAGCACGAGCGCTCCGATTGCCAGACCAACGCCGAGACCAGCGACACCCCGATCAGTCTGTGCAACCGCTGAGCCCAACACGATGTACATCGCCCACATAACTGACGCAATTAAAATACATAAGAGACCCAGTGGTTCGCTCGTGAGTTCGACACCACCGAGCGCCATGACTCCGAGCGTCGCTAAACCAAGCGCCCAGAAATTGCGTACTGATTTTGTGCGAACTGCAGCCACCACGATGGGGCCGATGAACTCAATCGTGACACTTTTGCCAAGAGGCAGTCGATCGATACCCCAATAAAAAAAGAGATTCATCAGCGCGGTAGAGATTCCGAATAATCCTGCTTGTGTCAGATCTTGGCGAGTCCATCGAGCGTGATTGGATCGGAGAGAGAAGAGAATTAAGAAGACTGCAGCGCTGATGACTCGAAATAATGCGACCGTTGCTGGATTAACTTCGTCAAACAGATTGACTGCTACTACGGCACCCGTATATTGCGCAGCAGCCGAGAAGAGAAAAAAGATTTCTGGTGGAGCAGTATCAAAGAAGCGCGCGGGGCGGCTCTTGGAAATCACTCGAACAATTGAGGATCTGTGTGGCAAATCTCTTGCCAAAGTGGCTGAAAGTTAAACCAGCCGGCAATTGAGTGAGCAGTATTTTCGCGAGTGTATGTTGCGGCTTTGTCGGCGATAAGCAAAGGTGTTCCGGCTGCTTCGGCCATCAGTTGTGCTTGACATGACCGCTCCATTGTGATGAACCAAAACGCTGCTTCATCAACTGTGCTTCCGACAGTGAACAGTCCGTGGTTCTGATGAATTGCCGCTTTTCCTGTCGGAAACTTGGAGGCAATCTCGCGACCTGCCGCAATATCAAGGACAACTGCACCACCTTGTTCGCTAATGACGGTGTGGTCTTCAAAAAAAGCGCAAGCATCTTGTGTGATGGGGTCAAGTTTGCGACCAAGTGAACTCCACGATTTTCCGTAAGGGGAGTGCGCATGAGCAGCAGCAATCACTTCTGGTCGAGCCTGATGAATGGCTGCATGAAGCACAAATGCTGCTCGATTAACCGGCGAGGTTCCGTACACAACGTCGCCGTCGTGGTTGACCAAAATCAAATCACTCGAGCGGATATGTCGAAAACTTTTACCGAACGGATTAACCCAGAAATGGTCTGGAAACTCTGGGTCACGCACGGTGATATGTCCGGCGACACCTTCGCCAAAACCCAATCTCCCAAAAATACGAAGTGCTCCGGCCAGTTTGGCTTTGCGGTGCGTTCGTTCGTCAGCAACATCAGCAAAGGTCGGGGGCAGGTCCATGACGACGTCTTTTGGAGTGAGCGCAATGCCGTCGATTGAGCGAGTCTGAGTGGGAGCATCAGGAGTAATAGTCATATTCTCACCATAGTGCGGATTCGCCAAGTGCGTATGTGCGGGCCCGCCACAGGGCAACGAAAGCGCAAAATGTGGGTGTCGCTTGAGTTGAGTCAGGCTCGGGGTCTTACGCTGTAGGTATGGCCGATGACGACAAGCGCACAGATTCCGGAATCCAAATTGAGCCCCTGTACACACAAGAGTCTCTGGCTGGATGGAACGCGGCAGAAAAACTCGGAACTCCGGGCACCGCGCCCTACACCCGTGGTGTGTACCCCACGATGTATCGGGGCAAATTATGGACCATGCGCCAATATGCGGGTTTTGGTTCAGCGGAGTCAACGAATCTTCGATTTAAGTTTCTGCTCGAAGCCGGACAAACCGGTCTCTCGTGTGCTTTTGATCTTCCGACGCAGATGGGATACGACAGCGATCATTCCCGAGCAGAAGGTGAAGTCGGCAAAGTAGGAGTTGCGATTGACTCGATTGAGGACATGAGATTGTTGTTGGCCGACTTGCCACTCGACAAGGTCACGACCTCGATGACCATTAACTCAACAGCGGCAATCTTGTTATTGATGTACGAACTAGTGGCAGAGGAGCAGGGAGTTCCTGCATCTGCAATTACCGGAACCATTCAAAACGACTTGCTCAAAGAATATATTGCTCGCGGAACGTATGTGTATCCACCTCGTCAATCAATGCGCATCATCACCGATATTTTTGCGTACTGTGCAGACAATGTTCCCAAGTGGAACACAATCTCAATTTCTGGTTATCACATTCGAGAAGCAGGAAGCACTGCAGTTCAAGAGATCGCATTTACGCTTGCCAATGCAATTGCTTACGTGCAGGCAGCTATTGATGCCGGATTAGATGTTGATGACTTTGCACCACGTTTGTCGTTCTTCTGGAACGGCCACAATAACTTTTTCGAAGAAGTTGCCAAGTTCCGTGCCAGCCGCCGCATGTGGTACAAAATCATGTCCGAGCGCTTTGGTGCAAAAAAAGAGGCGAGCAAACTCTTGCGTTTTCACACTCAGACAGGCGGCAGCACTCTGACGGCACAACAGCCCCTCAACAATGTTGTGCGAGTAAGCGTGCAGGCACTCGCCGCGGTATTGGGCGGAACACAGAGTCTTCACACAAATGGCTTTGACGAAGCGCTCGGTTTGCCAACAGAGCAAGCAGCCCGCATCGCTCTGCGCACACAACAAATCATCGGATACGAGAGCGGAGTCGTCGACACTCCTGATCCGCTTGCTGGTTCATATCTTGTTGAGTCGCTCACAGATGAGGTCGAAAAATTGGCATGGGAATACATTGCTCGAATTGACGAAATGGGCGGCGCTGTTGAAGCGATTGAAGCAGGTTTCCAGATGGACGAGATCGATCAATCTGCCTACGAATACACCAAGTCAATCGACGATAAAGAACGCACAATTGTTGGAGTCAATAGTTTCACTGTTGATGTTGAATCAGATCCAACGGTGTTTCCAGTCGACCCGCAGTTAGAAGTTGGTCAGGTGACACGCCTCAAGGCATTTAAAGCAAATCGTGATCAGGCCGTAGTACAGGCTCGGCTCGCTGATGTGCGCGAATGCGCCAAGGGAACAGCAAACTTGTTGTACCCCATGAAAGAGGCTTTACGCGCTCATGCCACGCTTGGTGAAGTGAGCGATGCATTGCGAGAAGTATTTGGCACGTATCAGCCAGGACGCTGACACAACTTCAATATCTACGAGATCCAAGTGATTGGTGTGGATGGTCGTTCTACTCCTGGCGGCGACTGGGCGGCATACCCCAGATACATCAGGCCAAGAATTTCGGTGTGATGTTCAAAATCACAAAATTCTGAAATGGCATCATTGGCCCCCGTGGCTGGAGAACTCCAGAGCATTGCTAATCCTCTGGCTTCAGCGGCAAGCAACATGTTTTGTGCACCTGCAGCCACTGCGTAGCGATTTTCTCGCGATCGTTGACCCGAATCACCGTCGCGTGCGCCAAGAACAATGACAACGGGTGCCCGCAGATATTTTGTGCGAGTTCTTTCGACTTTAGATGGGTCATCTCCTTGAGACGCCATGATGTTGGCAATCAATTCCCCAAGTCGAGAACGTGCATCACCTTGAACAACCCCAAGACGCAACGGCCATGTGCGTTTATGGTTGGGGGCAAGCATCGCTGCGTCGCACAGAGCAGTGATGTCTAAAACTTCAACAGACGCATTCGCATCAATCAAAATATTTGAACGTCGAGAGTTCATTAATTCTTGAAGTTCAGATGGCTGGATCATGGCTCTGTCGCTTGCTCAGTTCTTGTGCAACACTGAATTGAGTCCGCCCCACGACCCGGTGCGCGCCACAACTTCGACAGCTCCCGAGATGCTGTTGCGCCGATACAACAAACCAGATGCACCAGACAAGACGCGTGCCTTGCTGACGGTTCCGTCTGGATC
>JAEMRC010000073.1:0-3218 GCA_016463545.1 Ilumatobacteraceae bacterium | reverse complement strand
GATCTGTGACAAGAGTTCCGCCCGTCACATACAAGCCCGCTTCGACGATGCAGTCATCACCCAAACTGATGCCGATACCGCTATTGGCTCCGAGTAAGCAACGCTCACCAACAGTGACGACTTCTTTGCCGCCACCAGAAAGTGTTCCCATAATGGACGCACCTCCGCCGATGTCAGATCCGTCACCAACGATGACGCCAGAAGAAATACGACCTTCGACCATTGATGTCCCGAGTGTTCCGGCATTGAAATTGCAGAATCCCTCATGCATCACCGTTGTTCCTGCAGCGAGGTGAGCGCCAAGTCGCACTCGACTGGCATCAGCAATACGAACACCACTCGGCACAACGTAGTCAGTCATTCGCGGAAACTTATCGACACCGTTGACGACTAGTGGCTCACCCTGTTGGGCAAAGTTCCACATCACACTCTCAAGGGACGCAAGTGCAACTGGCCCCCGTGATGTCCAGGCCACATTTTGCAACAGCCCAAAGGCTCCGTCCAGATTGAGTGTTCGCGGCAGCGCCAAACGATGCGACAACAGATGCAATCGCAAGTACACGTCTTCTGCGCTCGTCGGTGCCGCGCTTGTATCAATAGAAATATTGATCGCCCGCAATGCAACACCACGACTGGGATCAGAGTCAACCCCCGGAGAATACGTCGGAAGTTGCGTCGGAGTATCTCCAACGCCAAGCCCACGGAATCTGGCGTCAAGGGTTGCTCCTGTCGCGTCAATTGTGGCTATACCTACACCCCATGCTGTGCTCATGAACCAAAGTCCTCCTGTCGCAGAGTCGGAAACAAAATGACATCGCGAATTGACTGTGTGCGAGCCAGCAGCATCGTCACACGATCCATCCCGATTCCGAGTCCGCCTGTCGGAGGCATGCCGTATTCGAGTGCTCGCAGATAATCCTCGTCAACGGTTCCGGCTTCCAAGTTTCCGGCGTCTTTGGCACTTTGTTCTTCTTCAAATCGAGCTCGTTGTTCGACAGGATCGTTGAGTTCGCTATAACCGTTGGCAAGTTCGCGGCCACCGACAAACAATTCAAATCGTTCGGTCAGGAATGGGTCGTCTCGATCGACTCGTGCAAGCGGACTGATCTCAACGGGGTGACCAGTGACAAATGTTGGCTCTCTCAATTTTGCTTCAGCGGTGACCTCAAAGAGTTCTTCGATGATTTTTCCGGTTCCCCAGCGACTATCAACAGAGATGCCGTGCTCTACGGCAAGCGCGGCCAATTTTTCGCGCGGGTGTGAAGGATGCACTGCAACACCTGTTGCTTCTTCAATCAAATCAATCATGCGAGCGCGTCGCCACGGCTTTGCCAGATCTACTTCAATGCCATCGATATCCACCAACGTTGACCCAGTTGCTTCTGTGGCTGCAGTGACAATGAGATGCTCTGCCAATGTCATGACTTCGCTGTAGTCGCCGAACGCTTGATACAGCTCCATCATTGTGAATTCAGGATTATGGCGTGTTGAGATTCCTTCGTTTCGAAACACTCGGCCAATCTCATAGACGCGCTCCATACCACCAACAATCAGTCGCTTGAGGTGTAGTTCGAGGGCAATTCGCAAATACAACTGCATGTCAAGAGCGTTGTGATGAGTGACAAAAGGTCGAGCATGGGCTCCGCCTGCTTCGACATGCAAGACGGGGGTCTCTACTTCAATAAAGCCTTGAGCGTGCAAGGTGCGACGAAAACTTGCAATGATCTCGTGTCGCACTGCAAACACACGTCGAGCGTCTTCGTTAACAATGAGATCTGCATAGCGTTGCCTATACCGAACATCTGTGTCGGTAAGACCGTGCCATTTGTCTGGCATTGGCCGAACGGCCTTGGCAAGAAGTTGTGCAACAGATACCTTGACCGAGAGTTCGCCTTTGCGAGTGGTCATAACATTGCCCGTCACCCCAATCCAGTCACCGAGATCGAGTCTGGTCATTGTGTCGAATGCATCGTCTCCGATAACCGACTTGGACACAAAGAGCTGTATCGCGTCAGTGCGATCCTGCAGGGTGAGAAAGAGCAGTTTGCCTTGATCACGCATCAGCATGATGCGCCCCGCGATGCTGACGACGGCATCAGTTTCAGAGCCAGGGTCAAGTTGTCCGTGGGTGTTGCGAATCTCAATAAGTGAATGGGTTCGATCAAAACGGTATGGATATGGGTTTGTTCCGTGCTCCCGAAGATCGTCGATCTGGCGCAGACGCCTGGCTCGCTCTACTTCAAGTCCGCCGGATATTTGGTCGTCTGTTTCGTTCGTCACTGTCTCTACCGTAGTGCCCAGACCCACGCAGACATCAAGTGTTAATAACTAAGCAATAGCAAGGTCATAACCGACGCGCTACTCACCGATAGTCTGACGGCGTGGCAAAAAGATTCGTCATCATCGGCGGAGGGCCCGCCGGCAACGTAGCAGCGAGCCAGGCTGCACGGTTAGGTGCTCATGTCACACTGATCGAACGAGACATTGTGGGCGGGGCAGCACATCTCTGGGACTGTGTGCCGTCCAAGACAATGATCGCCACAGGTGGAGCGATGAGTTTTACACGACGCCTCACAGGCATGGGTCTTGAACAACGCGATACAGAAGTAGATGTTGATGCTTTGACATCACGCATTGAGATGATCAAAGATCATTTATCAACTGATATCACGGAGTTGCTCATTAGCCAGGGAGTACAGATTGTTCGCGGTACCGCAACAATGGTCAGCGCTCATGAGATTGCTGTCGTGTCCGATGGCATTCGCCAGGAGTTTGTCGCCGACGCGGTACTTATTGCGACAGGTTCTCGTCCGCGTATTCCGGATTGGTGCGTGCCTGACGGCGACCGAATTCTGACTACTCGCGATTGCTACCCACCCAAAATATTTCCGACGAGCGTTGCTGTTATCGGCTCAGGGGTGACAGGCGTTGAGTTTGTCCACATGTTTTCATCATTTGGCGCGGACGTCAGTTTGGTCGTCAGTCGTCAGCAGGTATTGCCGGGCAAAGATCCAGAAGTCGCAGCTGTTCTCGAAGATGACTTTTTAGCACGCGGAGTGAAACTTCTTAAAGGTGCGCGTGCAATCGGCGTAGACCGCACAGATGACGGCGTCTTAGTACGATGCGACGATGGTCGGTCTGTTAGCGCAAGTCATGCCGTATTAGCAATTGGTTCTGTGCCAAATCTTGAGGGACTAGGACTTGATGTCGCTGGCGTT
>JAEMRC010000004.1:11494-36481 GCA_016463545.1 Ilumatobacteraceae bacterium | reverse complement strand
AGTTGTTACTGATCTCACGGTATGCGCATGGCCGGGGGAGCGAAGCGTTCTCACAATTGGCGCGTATGACGGAGTTCACCTGGGCCATCTTGCTGTAATCGAACAGGTCAAATCGCGTGCCGCAGAGTTGCACGCCAAAAGCGTGGTCGTCACTTTTGATCGTCATCCTGCAAGTGTGGTGCGACCAGAGTCGGCCCCGTTGTTGCTGTCAAATCTCGATCAGCGCCTCGAGCTTCTAGAAGCAACGGGCATTGATGCCGTTGTTGTGGTGTCTTTTGATGACGCGCAGGCTCACGAGACTCCTGTCGATTTTGTACGCAGAGTTCTCGTAGATGCACTCGCTGCCAAGGCTGTCATTGTCGGAAGCGATTTTCATTTCGGATATATGCGACAGGGAAACCTCACGCTTTTGCATGAAATGGGTCTACGTCACGACTTTGTATCCGAACCACTCGTGTTGGTGCCGCGCCAAGATGGGATCGACGAACCAATTAGTTCAACGGCAATCCGTCGCGCATTGGCCGGTGGTGAAATCGAAACTGCTCATCGTCTGCTGGGTCGTTCGTACGAGCTTCGAGGCGTGGTGGTGACCGGAGACAAGCGCGGTCGCACAATTGGTTTCCCGACAGCCAATGTCGAGGTGCCCAGGTCAATGTGTATGCCAGCCGATGGCGTCTATGCCGCCATCTATACGCGCGCCGATGGCACGGAGTATCGCAGTGCTGTCAATATCGGTCGCCGGCCAACGTTTTATACGAACGCAGATCATTCGTTACTTGAGGCATATTTATTTGACTTTGACGGCGATCTCTACGGCGAAGTGGCATCACTAAAATTCGTTGCCTTCTTGCGCAGTGAGCGCCAGTTTGATGGCATTGACTCGCTGCGCGCTCAACCTGATATTGACATTGAACATGCGCGCAAGGCGCTAGTTAATCACCAGCTGAAACGCTGAACATTTTGTATCCAGTGGTGCGCTGACGAAGCGTGCGCCGCAATGGTGCCACGATTTCTCCGAAGCGACCCTCTGTCATTGCTTGACCGTGGTTTGCTCCGGCTGCACGTGAGATGTTTTCATCCATCAGTGTTCCGCCCAGATCATTGCAACCAGCCTGCAGAAGTTGTGCAGCGCCTGCTGTTCCGATTTTTACCCAAGAGACTTGAACATTGTCAATAAGTCCGTGATACGCAAGGCGCCCGATGGAGTGCATTAACACTGTCTCCCGGAAAGTCGGGCCACGTCGTGCTTTGTGTTGCAGATAAATCGGTGATGCCATGTGCACAAAAGGCAGCGGAATAAATTCTGTAAATCCACCCGTCTCCTTTTGTAGATCACGGGTGACAATCATGTGACGAGCCCATGATTCTGGGTGTTCAATACTGCCGAACATAATGGTGATGTTTGATTTAAGTCCGATGAGGTGTGCTTGTCGATGGCACTCAAGCCATTCTTCGGTGTTGACTTTGTCGGAGCACAGGATTGCGCGCACTTCGTCGTCAAGAATTTCGGCAGCAGTGCCTGGTAGTGAAGCAAGTCCAGCATCTTTGAGGCGAAGCAGGTAGTCACGCAATGGTTCTTCATTACGCGCGGCTCCTTCGGTCACTTCAAGCGCAGTAAAACCGTGTACATGCATATCAGGGACTGCTGCTTTGACGGCCCGAGTGACATCAATGTAGTAGTCACCATCAAAGTCAGGATGAATGCCACCTTGCAATGTGACTTCAGTTGCTCCTAAGACAGCCGCTTCTTGAGCGCGTTGAGCAATGTCGTCAAGTGTCAACAAGTACGGTGTGCCCCGCAGGTTGAGACTTAATGGCCCCTTAGAAAAACCACAGAATCGACATTTGTAGGTGCACACATTTGTGTAGTTGATGTTGCGGTTGTGCACCCAAGTGACGTCGTCTCCAACAACCTCGCGACGCAACTGATCGGCGTATTGAGCGATCGCACCAACCTCGGGTCCGCGTGCACCAAAAAGTGCAACGATCTCGTCTTGTCCGATTTCTTGACCACTGCGATGCCCTTGGATGATCTCGGCGATTCTGCCCGTTGCTCGTGGGTCCTGATGGGGGATCAGCATCAATGGTTTGACATTGGAGCCTGAGTACCACTGTGTTGACTTGTGCCCGACTAACACAACTTCAGCACCATCTTGTACGACGTCGGCAGCAGTTACTTTTTCGGGCCACAATGCACCTGGATCATCACGACCAAGACCCTCAGCATCACTGCGGTCCATCACGTAAAAACGCAAGGCGTCATCAAGGAAACGCTCGGGCTGACGAACATATTCTGGATAAATCGTGAGGCGCGAAGCCAAAACATGACCGCGTTGCTCTGTGACTTGTTGCAAGCGTTCAAGTGCGGGCCATGGTCGCTCTGGATTCACATGGTCAGCGGTGACTGGTGAAACACCACCCCAGTCGTCAATGCCAGCATCTAGCAGGGTGCCAAAATCATCTGACAGATTTGGTGGTGCTTGTAAGTGGATACTGGCCGGCAGAAGGATTCGTGCCGCCGCGATTGACCATAAGAACTCATCTTCAGGACAGGCGAGTGAAGACTGCATTGCAGTGCGCGCCTTTGGCAGAAAATTCTGCACGATGACTTCTTGCACGTGACCGTATTGTTGATGCGCAGCAGCAATGAGTGACAATGCTTCAATACGGTCTGATCGGTTTTCTCCGATGCCAACCAAGATTCCGGTTGTAAACGGAATCTGAAGTTCGCCTGCGTGACACAGCGTGTCAATGCGTCGCTGAGACTGTTTATCTGGAGCACCTTTATGGCAATCCAAATCATCGCGCAACGACTCGAGCATCATCCCTTGTGATGGCGAGACAGATCGAAGCATTTCTAATTCATCTCGATAGAGCGCACCTGCATTGGCGTGCGGCAAAAGACCAGTCTCCTGCAATACGAGTTGCGCCATGTCGTGCAGATAATGCACTGTGGAATCGAAGCCATTTGCACGAAGCCAGTCAGCAGCAATTTCATATCGCAGTTCTGGTCGCTCACCAAGAGTGAAGAGCGCTTCGTGACATCCGGTGCGTGCTCCCTGACGAGCAATGGTCAAGACATCCTCGGCAGTGAGGTAGGGCTTTTCAAGGCGCGCTGGTGGCTGAGCAAATGTGCAGTATCCGCATTTGTCGCGACACAACATAGTGAGTGGGATAAATACTTTGGGAGAAAACGTTACGCGTGTCCCGAACTGTGCATCTCTAATCTGGCGAGCACGCTGCTGCAGATCTTTTAGTGAGGCATGTGCGACAAAGTCCAGCGCAGACGGCTCAATAGGGAACGACTGCATGAGTTCGGTACGTGAAAACTGGCTCGACGACACAACACCCTCCAATGGGCTGAGAAACGGATCGGTTATATGCCAGTGCCGGTCGAAATCTCAGCCGTATGTAAGAGGTTCGGTTGAGATCCCCAAGAGACCGTGCACCTTCACCCTATCTCGCCAATGCCGACATAGATGCTGTCAGGCGTCACCTGAGAGCGCCGAGAACATGGCCCGAACATTGTGGCTGTTCATGGGCACTCGGTGACCCGTTCGACTGATGAAGCCCAGTTGCACACCAGTTGCTGGGTCAAGAACAGTAAAGACCTGCTCATGCCCGTCAGAGTCAACAATGACATCGGTCAGGCGGGGTACTCCAGCAGCATCAAGGGCGTCACGGGTGAATCCAGCATTGAGAACTTCGATCGCTATGTGTTGCACGCCAGAACCGTGTGCACTGAGTTGGGCTGCAACTGCTGGGTCGTCGCCTGGGCCAACGAGCACCACGGCAACACCGCCAGCCTCGGCAGACACGATGTTGATGTCGTCAGTTTGTTGAATGCGAAATCCCATGTCGGAGAAAAACTTTTGTGCCGCAATCAAGTCAACCACTGCCACTACTACATGGTCAATACGACAAGCGACCGTGTCAAGTTCTGAGCGCACGACAGCGTCTGCATTTTTTAGTGGTGCTGGTTCGGCGCGACTGTCAGCAACTTCAATGCGGTGAGTCTCGGCCAGCAACGTGCGAAAGAGATGTTCAGCAAAATCAGCATCAACACCTTGATCGATTGCCCATTGACGTCGAGTCGACAACACATCACGCACTCGTGCTGGCTGAATAACCGTTGAACCTGTTTCGGCTTTAATGCGAGCGACATCTGCACAAATGCGCAGGCGTCGTGCCAAGAGATCAATGATCGCGTGATCGATGTCGTCGATCTCTGATCGGAGGTTGTCAAGCGATGCCATGTCTATATGTCTAGTCGTGGTTGACGAGTCGCTCAACATGCTTTGCCAGCACGTCGATTTCAATATTGACGCTGTCGCCTACGCGACGATGTCCCAAGGTTGTGACTTGGACAGTGTGAGGGATGACTGCGACATCAAATGTGTCGTCTCCTAAGTGAAATGCCGTGAGACTGATGCCGTCGACGGTGACCGAACCTTTTTCCACGACGTAGCGCATGAGGTCGCGCGGAATTCGCACGGTTAGAGCAGGAGCAGGCGACACAATGGTTCCGACCGCATCAACATGACCCAAAACAATATGTCCTCCCAAGCGTTCGCCGAGTGCCATCGGTCTTTCTAGGTTCACGGGATCACCAGGTTTCATCGCGCCGAGATTGGTGCGGGAGTATGTTTCTTCGCTGACATCTGCTTCCCACCAGTCGGGGCCTTGTGCCACAAGCGTGAGACAGCACCCATTAACTGCAATCGAGGCACCCAGATCAGAGCCTTGCAGGACAACAGCCGCGCCGATACGCAGTCGGTCTCCCTGTCGGCTCTGTACTGTGCCCAATTCTTCAACAATCCCGGTGAACATACCTGAGACACTAATCCTGTTGGAGGTTGGAAGCATTGGGGGAATACCAATAGCCTTGGGATGTCCGTTGGGGTTTCGACTCTGACTGGATGCTGTTCACATCCGTGACCAGCGACCTCCCTTGAAATGAGGCAGAATGTCTAAGCAAGACACAATTGCGGCCCATCGCCAACACGCTACCGACACCGGATCGCCGGATGTCCAGATTGCGTTGCTGACAGACCGTATTAATCAATTAACCGGACACCTCCAAACGCATCCCAAAGACCACCACAGTCGTCGTGGCCTTTTGATGTTGGTGGGTCGTCGCCGTCGCATGCTCGATTATGTGCGCGATCGTGACGTTGCTCGCTACCGCGATTTGCTCCAAGAACTCGGCCTTCGCCGATAACACATACACCGCCAGCATCCATTTTGATGTAGTCGGTTGTCAGTGGAGAGTTCCGCACACGATTGTGCGGGGTTGTCAACTGGGAACCGGCGTGTGCTGGCGGTCAGAGGAAAGGAAATTCCAATGACTGACGCGATTCGCGTGTCGGGACCCGTGTCGGGGACTGACAAAACTATTACATTTGAGACCGGAAAATTGGCTCAACAATCACAGGGTGCAGTGGTGGCCTCAATCGGCAAGACCACTGTTCTCTCAACTGCTAACGCTGCACGCTCGGTGCGTGACGGGATCGATTTCTTCCCGCTCACGATCGACGTCGAAGAGCGTTCGTATGCAGCAGGAAAAATTCCTGGTGCATTCTTCCGTCGCGAGGGTCGGCCATCTGAGCAGGCAATTTTGACATGTCGTCTCACCGACAGACCGTTACGACCAGCCTTCCCTGATGGCTTTCGCAACGAAGTTCAAGTTGTCCTCACCATTCTTGGTGCAGACATGGAGAACCCACACGATGTCATCTCGATCAATGCTGCATCTGCCGCGTTGATGATCAGCGGTATTCCGTTTGATGGCCCAATTGGTGCTGTTCGACTTGCATATTCGCAGGACGGAACATGGATCCCTCATCCAACCTATGACGAAGGAAAAGAAGGAACATTCGAAATCGTTGTTGCCGGTCGCGAACTAGACAATGGCGATGTCGCCATCATGATGGTCGAAGCAGGCGGAACAGAAAAGAGCTTCGACTACTACGAAGCAGGCGCACCAAAAGTGTCAGAGATCGTCATCACAGAAGGTCTCGAAGCATCAAAGGTCTGGATCAAAGAATCAATCGCACTCCAACGTCAGTTGCGAGCCAGCGTTATTGCGACACATGGTCCAATCACTCCGTTGGCGTATACGCCAGTACTTGACTACACGCCTGAGATATTTGCAGCGGTAGAAAAAGTCGCAACATCAAAGTTGGCAACTGCAGTCACGATCGCAATCAAAGCAGATCGCAATGCAGCAACTGATGCAGCAGCAGATGAGACCGCCAAAGAACTTGTCGGAACATCCGCGGCACCTGGACCATTTTTTGGTCAAGAAAAGGCTGTCAAAGAAGCTGTCCGCAGTTTGACCAAGCAGATGGTGCGCAAGCGCGTCGTTGAAGATGGTATTCGTATTGACGGTCGCGGTCCGCGTGACCTACGTCCAGTTTCGGCCGAAGTCGGATTGCTGAGCACTGCGCACGGAACCGGATTGTTCCAGCGTGGAGAGACTCAAGTAATGAATGTGTGCACATTGGCCATGCCTCGCATGAACCAATTGCTCGACACACTTGGACCTGATAATCAAAAGCGATATATCCATCATTACAACATGGCTCCATGGGCTAATGGTGAGACAGGTCGCGTTGGTACACCAAAGCGTCGCGAGATCGGACACGGTGCTCTTGCAGAGCGTGCGTTGCTGCCTGTCGTTCCAAGTCAAACAGATTTCGCCTACGTCATTCGTTTGGTGAGTGAAGTATTGGCGTCAAATGGTTCGACATCAATGGCATCAGTGTGTTCATCGAGCCTTTCGCTCATGGACGCTGGCGTTCCGATCAAAGCACCCGTTGCCGGAATCGCAATGGGCCTGATTTACGCCGAAGGAAAATACCTCACGTTGACAGACATTCTCGGAGCAGAAGATGCTTTTGGAGACATGGACTTCAAGGTTGCCGGTACATCTGATGCGGTGACAGCATTGCAACTTGATACCAAAATCGATGGTATTCCTGCCGACGTTCTTGGTGCAGCATTGCAACAAGCACGTGACGCACGGTTGGCCATCTTGGATGTCATGAACAAGACATTGGCAACTGCTCGCGACACCGTTGCTGAATCAGCGCCCAAAATTGTCACGATCACAATCCCACTCGACAAGGTGGGAGAAGTCATCGGACCAAAGGGCAAGGTCATCAACACCATTCAGCAAGAGACCGGCGCAGAAATTGCTGTCGACGACGACGGTTCTGTCGGAATCGTCACAATCGGTTCTCCGGACAACGCCAAAGTGGAAGAAGCAAAGGCCAGAATTCTTGCCATTGTTGATCCACCAACAGCAGATCTTGGTGGCATCTACAACGGTCGCGTTGTGAGCATCACAAAGTTTGGTGCATTCATCAACATCCTTCCTGGCCGTGACGGTCTTGTGCACATCAGCAAGTTGGGCAATGGTCAACGCGTCAACAATGTCGAAGATGTATTGACACTCGGTGACGAGATCATGGTGCGCGTCGAAGACATTGACGATAAGGGCAAGGTCAGTCTTGTTCCGGTCGGTCCCGACGGTGAATCACTTGGCGGAGGCGGAGGCGGATCCTCAGAGCCACGTCGCGAACGTGAGCCACGTGGAGACAGAAATGATCGCGAACCACGACGCGAACGAAACGATCGCAGTAGCGAACAAGGTGAAATGCCAGATATTGACGGCATCTACACCGGTCGCGTTGTGAGCATCACAAAGTTTGGTGCATTCATCAACATCCTTCCTGGCCGTGACGGTCTTGTGCACATCAGCAAGTTGGGCAATGGTCAACGCGTCAACAATGTCGAAGATGTATTGACACTCGGTGACGAGATCATGGTGCGCGTCGAAGACATTGACGATAAGGGCAAGGTCAGTCTTGTTCCGGTCGGTCCCGACGGTGAATCACTTGGCGGAGGCGGAGGCGGATCCTCAGAGCCACGTCGCGAACGTGAGCCACGTGGAGACAGAAATGATCGCGAACCACGACGCGAACGAAACGATCGCAGTAGCGAACAAGGTGAAATGCCAGATATTGACGGCATCTACACCGGTCGCGTTGTGAGCATCACAAAATTTGGTGCGTTCATCAACATCCTTCCTGGCCGTGACGGTCTTGTGCACATCAGCAAATTGGGCAATGGTCAACGCGTGAATCGCGTCGAAGATGTTCTTGAAGTCGGTGACGAGATGACAGTTCGCGTCGAAGACATTGATGACCGCGGCAAAGTCAGTCTCATGCCAGTAGGCGCAGACGGCAAAGACTTGGCTGTGTCATCTGACGAGCCTCGCCAAGAGCGTGCCCCTCGCCAAGAACGCGGTGGTGGTGCACCAAGTGCTGCAGTAGCAGTGTCTTTTGAAGATGAGTTCGACGCTGAATTGCGCTCTGAGTTCGGAGATCTTGGACCTGGTGGGCAAGCCGGTGGCAACGAACGCGAAGGTGGCGGCGGAGGCCGTCGTCATCGCTAAAACTTTCGTCGCAAAAACTGATCAATCCACGCCCTGACGTGGTCGTGGCACGACTACGGTTTGGGCATGGGTAATCAGCATGGGTAATCAGCATGGTTAGCAAGAAAAGCACAGATGTGATTCGAGTCGGAGTCGTCGGAGCATGCGGTCGCATGGGAGCGACCGTCTGTGACGCAATTGTCGCTGCCGATGGACTTGAACTTGTAGCAGTGGTCGACACTCAGGGCGCTGGTCGCTCTGTTCATGGACTGACAGTTGCGCGAGAGCTCAAAACGCTTGCCGATGCCCACGCCCAGGTCGTTGTTGATTTCACGGTGGCAAGTGCGGCGCGAGTGACATTGCCGTGGCTTGCGTTACACGGAATGCACGCCGTTGTCGGAACCACTGGATTTTCAGATGATGATATTTCGTCGTTTCGAAAAGCTTTTAGCGGAAGCAACTGCCTGATCGCTGCAAACTTTGCAATCGGTGCGGTGCTCATGATGAAATTTGCAGAGCAGGCCGCGCCGTTTTTTGAGACCGCAGAAATTATCGAGTTTCACCATAACGACAAGTCCGATGCGCCAAGTGGCACAGCAGCAGCAACGGCGCAACGAATGGCCGCAGCGAGTGACACGTGGGCAGCAGACCCAACAAAGCACGAAGTTATTGTCGGAGCGCGCGGAGGACAAGGACCTGCCGGAATTCGTGTGCACTCTGTGCGCATGGTGGGCATGACTGCTTCTCAAGAGGTGATTTTGGGAACTTCAGGTCAGACGCTTGTGATTCGTCACGACAGCAACGACAGAGTGAGTTTTATGCCGGGTGTTGTATTGGCATGTCGTGAGGTGTCGGGCCGAGCAGGCCTCACCATGGGAATTGATTCTCTGTTGTAAGAGTTTGTTTAGCGTGAAATATTATTTCAGCGCAGCAATAGCCGCATCGTAATTTGGTTCGTTGGCAATATCTGAGACAAGTTCTGTATGAAGCACTTTGCCTTTTTCGTCGATGACGACGACGGCGCGCGCAAGAAGACCAGAGAACGCTCCTTCGTTGAGTCCGACACCGAATGCTTGACCGAAATCAGTGCGAAACGATGATGCGTTGTCGACGTTGCTCAGTCCTTCTGAACCACAAAAGCGACCTTGCGCAAACGGCAGGTCGGCAGAAACGCAGTAGACAACTGTGTTGTCAAGCGAAGATGCAAGTGTGTTAAATGTACGAACACTTGTGGCACAGGTTGGTGTGTCGACGCTTGGGAAAATATTAAATATGACACGCTTTCCGGCCAGCGAGTCGTTACCGAACTCTTGCAAATTGCTCGCAGTAAGCGAGAAGGATGGGAGCGATTGTCCGACTTTAGGAAGATCGCCGACGGTGTTGACGGGCGTGCCGCCAAATGATGTTTGAGCCATGTAGCGAGTCTAACCGTCTATGGCGCGAGCCCCTCGGGGGAGCCCGGTGATTTGCGACGCGCAGACTGCGCAATCGTGATTGCGAAAAGGGCAATCACAATCCACCATTGATACGACTCAATGAACGACAACACGGATCGGATTTGGTCTTCAAAGATATGTCCACCGATATAGAGCACGACAAGCTTGAGTGCGACCCCTGCGCAGGCAAGGGCGCCAAAACGTCGAGGGTCCATGCGGTGATGGCCCAGCAGCAGGCACACAATATTTGAGCCGGGCATCAACAGAATTGCCAACCAGCCAGCACGGGCGGTTGCCCGCTCTGTCCAGCGGTAGATCGCTGGCATCTCTTTGACCTGACCTGACACCCAGTTGAGGGCTCGGTCGCCATACCAACGACCAACAAAAAATAGTGCCAAGGCAGCCAGCATCAGACGCACAAAGCCAATGACAAAGTAGGGAAGTGGATCAATGAACGGCACAGAACCAAAGAGGTTGCGGTTTCGGGCGCTCAGCAACAAGACAAACACGGGGTGCTCATCAACAAGGGCGGGCCCAATATTGGATCCAATGGTTCCGCATATAAAAAGCACCGAAGTCAGGGTCACTACTAATTTGCGCACATTGCTACCGTAGCCGTGAGGCGCGGCTTGGGCGTGATTGCTACCGTAAGAGTGTTGCGACAGTGAATCTGTTGCCTCACAACAGGGGGATCCATGAAAAGTCTGATGCAGTCAACATCGCTCTCGATCAATCACATCTTTGAGCGTGCCGAGAAATATCACCGCAATAAAACTGTGACAACCGCAACGGGCATCGGCAAAGAGCGCACCGACTATGCAACATGGGCTCACCGCACGCGTCAACTGGGTGGAGTGCTCGATGCTTTGGGCGTTTCGACCCAAGGACGTGTCGGAACTTTTGCGTGGAACACCGCTCGTCATCTGGAGCTTTATTTTGCGGCACCATGTTCTGGTCGCGTTTTGCACACACTAAACATCAGATTGTTCCCAGAACAACTCACCTATATCGTGAATCATGCAGAAGACGAAGTCATTTTTATTGACAAGTCTATTTTTGGATTGATTGCGCCATTGCTGGAGACCTTTACCACGGTCAAGCATCTCATTGTGATGGATGACGGCAAAGGCGAGGCTCCAACATCAGTGAAAGGTTTTGAGGTGCACGACTACGAGCATCTTCTGGCGGCTTCGCAACCGATTGAGTTTGTCGCACCAGACGAAAATCAAGCGGCCAGTATGTGCTACACGAGCGGAACGACTGGTAATCCAAAGGGAGTGGTGTACAGCCATCGCAGTACGTTTTTGCACACGATGGGAGCAATGACAGTTGACTCACTCGGTGCGCGTGAATCAGATGTGATCTTGCCTGTTGTACCAATGTTTCATGCCAATGCATGGGGTCTCGCACACGCCGCTGTCGGAGCAGGCGCGAGTCTTGTGATGCCAGGGCCTGACTTGAGTGGCGCAGCGATTGCTAATTTGATCGTCGAAGAAAAAGTCACGGTCGCCGCTGGAGTCCCAACTATTTGGATGGGCGTCTTGCCAGAACTCAAAGGTCGAGATACATCTTCATTGCGCGCAATTCCGTGTGGTGGATCTGCAGTTCCTAAATCATTGAGCGAAGGATTCAGGCTGCAAACAGGCTTACCGATTTTGCAAGCATGGGGAATGACAGAGACAAGTCCAATCGCAGCTGTGTGCACGTTGTCTGCAGCAGACCGTCTCTTGCCTCAAGAGCAACAAGCAGACCTACGCACAACAGTTGGCGTCATTAGTTTTGGCGTGGACTGTCGTGTTGTTGACCCGAGTACATCAATTGCCGTGGCATGGGATGGCGAGACCAGCGGAGAACTGCAGTGTGCTGGGCCGTGGATTGCATCGTCGTATTACAACGACGATCGGGCGGCAGAAAGTTTCACAACGGACGGATGGTTGCGCACCGGAGATGTCGCCACGATGGACAGTGATGGTCGCATCAGACTCGTTGACCGCACTAAGGATCTCATCAAATCTGGCGGGGAATGGATCAGCTCTGTGGAGATCGAAAATGAACTGATGGCACATCCCCTCATCAAAGAGGCTGCCGTCATTGGCGTCTCTCATCCAAAGTGGTCAGAGCGACCACTGGCCTGCGTGGTTCTTGAGCCTGGCGCAACAGTCACCAAAGAAGATGTCTTGACGTACTTGGCGCCAAAGTTGGCCAAGTGGCAGATTCCAGACGATGTTGTTTTTATTGACGAAGTTCCCAAGACAAGCGTCGGTAAATTTTCTAAAAAAACATTACGTGATCGATTTGCTGACTACGTATTGCCCAATACATAACGTTTACAAACGTCCAGAATTAATCACCCGTTGCAAAAATTGTTGCGTTCGCTCCTGTTGCGGTGCTCCAAATATCTGTGCAGGCGTGCCGCTCTCGATGATTCGTCCTTGATCAAGAACACATACCAAGTCACTTGAATCACGAGCAAACGCCATCTCGTGCGTGGCTAACACAATTGTCATGCCCACGGTTCGTAATTCACGAACAACATCCAGAACTTCGCCGACAAGTTCGGGATCAAGGGCGCTAGTTATTTCATCAAGCAGTAGCACCTCTGGTTCCATAGCAACGGCCCGTGCAATGGCAGCGCGCTGTTGCTGGCCTCCAGACATTTGATCCGGAAACGAGAGTTCTTTATCGCTCAATGAAAATCGCGCCAATAGCTCACGAGCACGATCTTGGGCAGCAACGCGGCTCAGGCCGAGCACTCGGCGTAGTGCAAGTGTGATGTTGTCCAATACAGACATGTGTGGAAACAGGTTGTAGCTCTGAAACACCATTCCGATTCTGCGACGAACAATGTTCGGATCGAATCCCGGAATAGAAACATCGTTGCCATCAAGCAAAAGTTCGCCATCATCAATGTGTTCGAGCAAGTTGATGCAGCGCAAGAGCGTGCTTTTGCCAGAACCGCTAGGACCCACGATAGACACCACTGAACCTGACGAGATGTCAAGCGAAACACCATCAAGAACTGTGACGGCGCCAAAACGTTTTGAGATATTTCGCAGCGAGATTTTAGGCGTGGTCATCTCACCCTCGTTCCACTTGTGCGACGGCGCTCGCGTTCGATCAACCAGTCAGTAGTGCGGGTCAGTGGAATAGTGAGCAACAAGAAAATTGCCGCCGCTGCAAGATACGGCGTGAAGTTGGCAAACTTTGATTTGTCAATACCTGCTTGTCGCAGGATTTCAACTGGGCCGATCAAACTGACGAGCGCCACATCTTTTTGCAGACTGACAAGATCGTTCATGAGCGGCGGAATTACTTTGCGTATTGCTTGAGGCAACACGACAAATCTGAGTGATTGCATATTGGACAGACCTAAAGACCGAGCGGCGGCCCGTTGGCTCTCGTGTACGCCATCAATGCCAGCACGAAACACCTCTGCGACATAGGCGGCGTAGGTCAAAACCAGGGCGACTGATCCCCACAACAATGGGCTGTTCCATGGCCGATCCATGCCTAGTCCTGGCACGCCGAACCCAATTAAGTAGATCCACAGCAAAACTGGAACACCGCGCATGATGTCGGTATACGCAATGGCAAGTGCACGAAGGGGAAAGAGCGCTGGCGATCTGCTGTTGCGAGTGATTGCGACAAGTAACGCCAGTACAACAATGAACGGAACAGACCATGCAAAGATTTTTATGTCGAGCACAAAAGCATGAAGCAGTCGAGGGAATGAGTCTTTAAATCGCTCGGCGTTGAAAAATGATTGCCGAACTCGGTCCCATCGGGGCATCTTTGGTATCAAGACAACGACAAGCAAGACAATTAAAGACGTACTTGCCGCAGCAATCAGCGTTGATTTGCGACGTTGCGCGCGTTCAAATAGTTGTCGGCGGGAGAGTGGCTCTACGGTCATCGCATCGCCACTTGGTGCTGCGATTTTTAGAGGCTAATGACTGGTGCGCCGGTCTTGTCGCTCAACCACGTTGATTCGATTGTGGCGAGTGTTCCGTTCTCTTTCAGAGTTGCCAAAGCGGTGTTGACACAAGCCACTAGCGGATTCTCAAGGTCGAAGACCAGTCCGAATTGTTCTGGTGTTGCATTTGCGTCAGCAGGGAACTGGCCAATGACGACAGCCCCTTCGATTTCGACAGCAGCGATGTAAAACGCTGTTGGCAGGTCAACAACAATCGCATCAATCTGTTTTGCTTCAAGCGCTGCTTTTGCTCCAGCATTATCGTCGTAGACAAATGGCTCTGCGTCTGGCTTGATGACATCAGTAATAAAGCCAAGACTTGTTGTTCCGGTCTGTGCTCCGAATTTGAGTCCTTTGAGATCTGCAACGGACTTTGCACCAGCAGCAGATGAATCAGCAAATCCGACAATCGCTTGATTGGTCGTGTAGTAGGCATCGCTGAAGCTCACAGTTTTTTTGCGCTCGTCGGTGATGGAGTATTGCTGCAAGTTAAAGTCGAAGTTCTTTTTTCCTGGCTGCACTGCTTCATCAAAACTTGTGCGCACCCATGAGACGTGCTCGTTGTCGAATCCAAGTTCTGTTGCAACGGCGTATGCCACGGCTGCTTCAAACCCTTCGCCTTTTTCTGGAGCATCTCCAACTACCCATGGCTCAAAGGCAGGTGTGCCCGTTCCGATCGTCAATGTTGCAGCGGTGAGTGTTTTGTCTGTGGTGCAGTCATTGCCAGTGCCACCAGCAAGTTTTGCGTCGCCACCAGCGGCAGTTGTGTCAGAGCTCGTATCAGAGCTTCCACAGGCAGCGAGGCCCAATGAACTAACAACGGCAAGAGAGATCAAAAAACGACGCATAAGGGCCTTTCAGGAGATGAACAGATGAAACTCTAGCAAAAGAGTGGGAATGCCCGTTACTCCCGAGTCCTGAAGATATGGCCAGATATTGACAGTGAGACAAATAAGGCGTTAGTGTCTCAGTGTGGCAGAGTTCAGCGAATACCGCAGTCCAGCGCATCTCAGTGTTCTTGATGCTGCACGGTCATGTGTGGACTCGTCTGGTTTTGCAAATGTCACCATGGATGACATTTGCGAGGCTGCCACTGCGTCTCGGGCCACGGTGTATCGGTTGTTTCCGGGTGGTCGCGATGTTTTATTAGAAGCCTTACGCGAACGCAGTCTTGAAGAGTTCTTTACTCTCTTGCGAGCACACATTGAGGATGCAGATTCGCTTGAAGATCTCTTGGTGCGCTGCATCGTTGTCGCAACATCTGAACTTCAACATGACGAGCACCTGGCCGCACTCATGGCGACAGCTCCGGGTGAAGCGCTTGGTGACCTCACAGTGAGCGGAGTACCACGCATTATTCGTGTCGCGACCGCATTCATAACGCCATTAGCCCAAAGATTCATCACGGCTCAAGAGGCTGCAGAAATGGTCGAGATTATGAGCCGTCTTGTTATCTCTTATTTCCTGGCCCCCTCTCAAACTGTTGATTTCTCGGACGAAGACAGCACTCGCCGATTTGTGCAGGCATATTTCAATACTTCTACTCATTCAATTCTCTAAACACGTACAACAAAAAGACAAAAAAAGGACACACATGACTGTTATCGATAACACAAACCAAGATCTCATCGGTCGCAACGAAGTCAATGACATCGAAGCGATTCTTGCCATCACAAATACCGACAGAGACGCCACGGAGCACCTTGTGCCACACACGCACGACACGGTGTTTACATGGGACTATTCACTGACTCGACCACCATTGCGCAAGTTGTACGAAAAAGCCAAGACCAGTCAGTGGAACGGCACAACAGACCTTCCATGGGAGACCGAAGTCGACATCGAAAGAACCATCGCCCAAGATCAAGCAACGCTCGGTGCAGGGTTTGATATTTCGTTGTTCTCTGAGTCTTCGCTCAGCAAGTGGGGCGATAAAGAATGGCTCAACTTCGGAATCGAAGGTCGTCGCTGGCAGTTATCACAGTTCTTGCACGGAGAACAAGGGGCACTTGTTTGTACGGCAAAAATTGTCGAGACAGTCCCGTGGTATGACGCCAAACTTTATGCAAGTACTCAAGTGGTGGACGAAGCACGACACGTCGAAGTATTTGCTCGATACCTTGACGAAAAACTTGGCGGCGGATATCAAGTAAACGCCCACCTTGGTCTTTTGCTTGACGACATCATCACCGACAGCCGTTGGGACATGACATACCTCGGAATGCAGATCATGGTGGAAGGGCTTGCTCTTGCCGCCTTTGGCTTTTTGCACCAAACCACTCAGGAGCCATTGCTCAAGAAATTGTTGCGATACGTCATGAGTGACGAGGCGCGTCACGTTGCCTTTGGTGTGCTGAGCCTGCAAGAGGTGTACGCCCAGATGACCGACGTAGAGATCAAAGAGCGTCAAGAGTTTGCATTTGAGGCAAGCGTTCGCATGCGTGACCGTTTCTTGCAACAAGAAGTCTGGGATCGCCTCGGAGTGAACACAAAAGAAATTGCTCCGATCTTGTTGCAGGACCCGACGCGCACAATTTTTCAGCAGATGCTGTTTGCCAAGATTGTGCCGAACTGTAAAAAGTTGGGGCTCCTGGATCGCAATGACAAGTGGCTTCGTCATCGCTTTGAAGACTTGGGCGTGATTCAATTTGAGGACTGGGAAGATACTGGCGAAGAGTACCTGGCCTTTGAATTGGGCAAAGACATCTGACTTAGCCAGATACATCTCCATTCCTTGTTGACCACTGCTAGTCACTACGCTGAGAGGCGATATGGCGAAGCAATCAACTCCACAGTTCCTTGTTCATCACGCCCTTCGTATTAAGGGCTTTGCGACGACAGAAACGCTAAGCGAGATCTCAACTCTTGATCTGGGCACGGTGCAATCCAATCTTGAGCACCTTCAATCGCATGAGTTGGCGCTATTTCGTGAGGCGCGATCACTTTGGCAACTCACTCCTGCCGGAAAACAAGCGCATCGCGAGGCCTTGCAAGAAGACGTCGGCTCAAGCAGTGAATCACTGGCCGGGGGATACGAACCATTTTTAGCCCTCAACGATGGCTTCAAGGAACTCTGTGGAGAATGGCAGTTGCGAGATGGCCAACCCAACGATCATTCTGATTCGTCATATGACAAATCAGTCGTGGCCAAACTGTCTGCGCTACACGCTAAAACACAGCCGATTGTCGTTGGCTTTGGTGAGATACTTAATCGCATGGCTCAATACTCACCTCGCCTTGCCGCCGCCTACACCAAAGTCGAGCAGGGCGAACAAAAAATGTTCACTGGTGTGATGTGCAATAGCTTTCATGACATCTGGATGGAACTACACGAAGATTTGATTCTTTCTCAAGGCATCGATCGTCAAGCGGAAGGATCTTTTTAATGGCAATTTTTGGAGAAGTTCTCACGGCAATGATCACGCCATTTGATGAAAATGGTGATGTCAATGTCGACGAGGCAATTCGATTAGCACGATGGTTGCAAGCCAATGGCAATGACGGTCTTGTGCTGACAGGAACAACGGGTGAGTCCTCAACACTCACGGATGATGAAAAAATGATGCTCTGGGAAGCAGTGAGTGCCGCAGTAACGATTCCGGTTGTTGCTGGTACAGGATCAAATGACACTTTGCATTCTGTGAATCTCACTCGCCAAGCAAGCACGCTCGGCGTGGCAGGAATATTGGCGGTATGTCCGTATTACAACAGACCTTCTCAAGCCGGAATCGCTGCACATATTTCAGCGATGGCCACCGCTACGACATTGCCAGTGATTGTGTACGACATTCCGGTGCGTACTGGTCGCAAGATAAACACCACGACATTGCTATCGCTTGCAGCAGACAATGCCAATATTCGTGGCGTCAAAGATGCTGCTGGAAATCCAGCCGAAACTGCTGTCCTCATGTCTCGTGCACCACAAGGTTTTGAGTTGTACAGCGGAGACGATGGCTTGACGCTCGCATTTTTGGCATACGGCGGAGTCGGAGTCATTGGAGTTGCAACGCATTGGTCAGGCATTGACCACAAAGAGATGATCACAGCCTTTAAGAAAGGCGACATTGCAACGGCGATTGCAATTAATCATCGCTTAGTTGAGAGCTTCTCCTTTGAGACCGGAGATGAGGCCCCAAACCCACTTCCGACAAAGGCAATGATGCAGTTGCTCGGATTCAACGTTGGGCCTGCCAGACTCCCGATGGGAGCACCACCCGAATTTGTTTTCGAAAAAGCAAAGATCGTGCTCGACAATCTTAATCTTGCTCGAGCGGCCGCTCACTGAGATGGCCCAACCGATACGTATTTATTTCTTGGGTGGTCTCGGTGAAATAGGCCGAAACTGCATGGTTATTGAACAACAAGACAAGTTGCTTCTCATTGACTGCGGGCTGATGTTTCCGTCAGCCGATATGCACGGCATCGACCTTGTGTTGGCAGATTTTACTTTCTTGCGCGAAAACGCAGATCGCATTGTGGGCTGTGTCGCAACGCATGGGCATGAAGATCATGTCGGAGGTCTGCAGTTCCTGCTGCGCGAACTTTCATTTCCTCTCTTTGGATCAGCACTCACATTGGGTCTCGCGCGTAATCGCATCGAAGAAGCAGGACTCTCTCGTCAGACAGAGTTCATTGCCGTGTCTGATGGGGAGCGTCGCAAGATTGGCCCGTTTGATGTTGAGTTCTTGCCAGTCACTCATTCGGTTCCGCATGCTCATGCCATTGTCTTGCATACCCCTCAAGGGGTCATTATTCACTCTGGCGACTTCAAACTCGATCTCACCCCCGTTGACAATCGGCGAACGGATTTGTCTCGCCTCGGCGAACTAGCCATGTCTGACGGAGTGAGGCTGCTGATGTGTGACAGCACAAACGCTGAAGAAGCAGGACATGCTCCGAGTGAAAAAAATGTCGGCAAAGTTCTGAAACAACTTTTCGTTGAGCATGCAGATCGGCGCATTATCACGGCAAGTTTTGCCAGCCATATTCATCGCATTCAACAAATTATTGAGGCCGCAGTTGATCAAGGACGAGTCGTCGCCACTCTTGGGCGATCAATGCAAAAAAATGTTCGATTAGCCATCGATCTTAAACTGCTAAATGTCAAAGCAAGTTCAATTATCGACATTGATGACGCGCGTGATTTGGCTCCAGAGAAAGTTTGCATTATTTCGACTGGCTCGCAAGGCGAACCAATGTCAGCGTTATCACTGTTATCGCGTGGTGAAAATAAATTTGTCAAAGTGGGCGAGCACGACACAGTTATCTTGTCGAGCCATGCGATTCCCGGAAACGAGTACAACGTTAATCGGGTGATTGATGGGCTCTTGCGTGCTGGTGCCAAAGTTGTTCACTCCGGAATCGCCGATGTGCATGCCACTGGGCACGCTCAGGCAGATGAAATTAAGACGTACGTATCAATCATCAAGCCAGAGTGGTTTGTGCCGATTCATGGTGAATACAGGCATATGTTGGCAAACGCAGCACTCGCAGAAACAATGGGAGTTGCTAAAGACAACATCACGCTGGTGAGTAATGGTGATGTCTTAGAACTCACCGACAAGGGACTTTCATTTCATTCGCGGGTGCCTGCACAAAATTTGTATGTGGACGGAATCGTTGGCGATGTTGGACAGGGTGTTTTGCGAGACCGTCGCGTGTTGGCCGAAGAAGGTGTGGTCGTGGTCGTGGTGACAGTCGACAGCGAAACCAATCGTGTGTTGACGGGACCTGAAATCATTACCCGTGGTTGGGTCTATGCACCTGAGGCAGAAGATCTCCTTGATGAAGCATGCGACACGGTGTCTCGCGCAGTCGAGCGCGCTCTGGCTGAAGGCGTTCATGACATTGATGGTCTTGAAAAAGAAGTACGGCGGGCAGCGGGCAAATTCGTGAATGAGCGCACCAAGCGACGGCCCATGATTGTCCCTGTCGTAATGACAACATAGGTCCTGTTTAAACCGCCCCAACGAGGCGTTTTCCTGTATCCATAGGGGTATCCCGAGAGCGCAGGACGCCCATTGGTACGGTTTATGCATGTCTGCAAAGGGTTCTTCATCGTCTGGGCGCTCTGGTTCGTCCGTCAAGACACCTCCCAAGGGAAGCTCACGCCCCAAGGCTGGGGCATCGAAGGCTCGTGAGGCAAAGGCTGAGTCGTTAACGCGAGCGGCATTTGCTGGTCGCGAAGTTGAGTTCTGGGGAGTCGCGTTTATTAGCGCCGGAATCTTGTTGGGTCTGGCGCTTTATCTGCATCTTGCAGGACCAGTCGGCAGAGGTATTGATACGTCACTTGGTTGGCTTGTTGGGCTCGGGAGATTTGCATTACCACTAGTGATTCTTGGAATCGGTGTTGCCATGGTGCGTCGTCAAGAAGTCGAGCATCGTGTGCGGTTGTCCATTGGATGGGCGATTGGCGTCGTTGCAACTTTGGGATTCTTGCATTTAATGAACGGCAGTAATGAAATCATCGCTGCGGTTGACGCCATGTCAGATGCTGGTGGATGGGTGGGCGCAATTCTTGCAGAGCCACTCAGATCAACAATTGGCTGGGCAGGGGCAAGTGTTGTTCTAGTTGCGGTCATGGTGTCTGGGGTATTGCTCATTACTGACGTGTCACTGCCAGAACTCGTGACCAAGGTGCGCGACTTCTCACGCACGATGGCTGGCCCTGCTTCACAAACAGCACGAACTGGATTACGTCAACTCGGGCGCAGTGATCGACCCCATGTCAACGTCTATGACGATCTCACGGACGAACCCAAAGAGTTCAATCAACCCCGACCACTGCCAACACAAGCGACTCTGTATGACGCGGGTCTTGACCCTGATTTTGCAGATCAACCCAAGAAATTGAAAAAAACGAAAACGCCTGAGACGCCACCAACAGCAACTACTCCGGAGTTTCATCAAAAGCCCGGAAAAACTTCTGGCGGCAAGGATGAACCAGCGCATCTCAATCTTGGGCCTTCGGCAGAGAAAAGCATCTGGGTTCTTCCGGATAACTCGTTGCTCTCACGAACTGAAGCACACGAAGTTGACAAAGCACGCGTTGCCGCGCGCGGTGAACTTTTGCAAGAATCACTTGCATCGCACGGGGTTGAAACGCGACTGATGGGAATGACAGTCGGTCCAACTGTGACGCGTTTTGAACTCGAACTTGGACCTGGCGTTAAAGTTGCTCGCGTTACAAGTCTGAATCGTGACATTGCATACTCAATGGCAGCAGTTGACGTGCGCATCTTGGCGCCGATTCCGGGTAAGTCAGCAATTGGAGTCGAAGTACCAAACGAATCTCGCCAACTTGTTTCGCTCGGAGACCTCATCACATCACCTGAGGCGCGTGCGGCGGTTCATCCACTCGATGTTGCTATCGGTAAAGACATCGCAGGTCGCGCAGTATTTTTAAACCTTGCCACCACGCCTCACTTGCTCATTGCGGGAGCAACTGGTGCTGGTAAATCAAGTGGTCTGAACAGCATCATCACGTCGTTGCTTATGCGCACAACTCCCGATCAGGTTCGCATGATCTTAATTGACCCCAAACAAGTAGAAATGGGCCAATACGCACGTCTGCCACATTTACTCACTGCTCCTGTCACTAATCCAAAAAAGGCTGCGAATGCTCTGAACTGGGCAGTCAAAGAAATGGAGCGGCGATACGACCTGCTTGTTGAAGTCGGCTTTCGAGATATCACTGGATACAACGCGGCGTACGATCGCGGCGAAATGCCCATTGAAGAAGGTCAGCCTGAATACAAACGCTTGCCGTACATCGTCGTTGTCGTTGACGAGTTGAACGATCTCATGATGGTTGCAGCGCGAGACGTCGAAGAAAGCATCACGCGTATTGCTCAAAAGGCACGAGCAGTTGGAGTGCACCTTATTGTTGCGACACAACGCCCGAGCGTGAATGTAATTACGGGTGTTATCAAAGCAAATATTCCGGCGCGTATGGCGTTTGCAGTTTCAAGCCTCACCGATAGCCGCGTGATCCTCGATCAAATAGGTGCTGAAAAGCTCATCGGACAAGGAGACATGTTGTTGTTGCCAGGCAATAGCAATGTGGCGAACCGAATCCAAGGTTCATGGGTGAGTGAAGAAGAAGTTCGCAAAGTAGTGGCCCACTGGCGGCGTCAATCACCAGAGGTTGTGTACGTCACGGGTATCGAAGGAGAAGCCAACGCGAACGGCTCGTCAGGTTCCTTTGGCGGAGGCGGCGGCGATGACGACGAATTGCTAAATCAAGCCATCCAAATTGTGGTGCGTGCCGGCGTGGGATCGACCTCGTTGTTGCAACGCAAACTCAAAGTGGGTTTTGCTCGTGCTGGTCGACTTATGGACTTGCTAGAAGAACGCGGAATTGTTGGTCCGAGTGAGGGCTCCAAGGCGCGCGCTGTCATGATGTCAATAGAGGAATTGGAATCTTCTCAAGACGACAACTAGAGCCAAAGACCATGGGGGATCATGTCAACACCGGACCTGAAAGAGATCACTGACGGACTGCGTTTTCCGGAAGGACCGATCGCTATGCCAGATGGCAGTGTCATCTTGGTCGAAATGTTTGGACCACGCATTACGCGAGTATTGCCAGACGGAACAAAACAAACAATCGCGGACATCGTAGGTGGACCAAATGGCCTAGCAGTCGGACCAGACGGATCGCTGTATCTGTGCAACAACGGAAATGCTTTTACGCCAGTTGACGTTGGTGGAATGTTGTTTCCGGGACCATTTGATCCGTCTCTCTACATTGGTGGTCGAATTCAAAAAGTTGATATTGCAACTGGAGCCGTGACAGACCTTTATACGCATTGCGGAGACATCGCATTACGCGCACCGAACGATCTTGTGTTTGACGCACATGGTGGTTTTTGGTTCACCGATCACGGCATACGCCACGATCGTTTCAGTGATCGCACCGGCATCTATTACGCCCAGGCAGATGGTTCGGCAATCACCGAAGTGCTGTTTCCGGTTGAAGGACCAAACGGAATCGGATTGAGTCCTGACGGTACGCGTTTGTACTGGGCAGAGACGCAGACGGGTCGCGTCTTTCAGCGACGCATCCTGTCGCCAGGAGTCATTGAGCACGCAGGAATGGTCGACCCGGCGCAGTGCTTGTGTGGTCTGCCAGGGCTGCAGTATCTTGATTCACTCGCTGTTGACGGTGACGGCAATGTCTGCGTCGCAACACTTCTGAACGGCGGAATCACTGTTATTTCGCCAACAGGGGAGATCCTGGATCATGTCGCCACACAAGACCCACTCACCACCAACATTTGTTTTGGCGGACCTGATAATCGCACGGCCTTTATTACTCTGTCGGGCACTGGGCGCTTGGTCTCGATGCCGTGGCCATATCAGGGGCTCAGCCTCAACCACTAAAAACATAACCGCGAGTAGGATAAGAGGCGATGCAAAGCTTCTATATCGAGACATTGGGCTGCCCTAAAAACCAGGTGGACTCCGACAAACTCATGGGAACTTTGCTCGACCAAGGTTTGGTTGCCACTCAAGACCCATCGGAAGCTGATGTTGTTGTCGTGAACACGTGCGCTTTCATTGAAGATGCGCGCAAAGAAAGCATCGACACACTGCTGGCTCTTGATGAGCAGCGAAAAAAGTCGTCTCGTCTAGTGGTGACTGGTTGCATGGCAGAGCGTTATGGCCAAGAACTCGCCGACGCATTGCCTGAGGCTGATCAGATCGCTGGATTCGGCGTGCCGATTCGACTTGGACGCAAGCCACTCGGCGTCACGACTGAATTACCGTCGTTTGATTTACTCAACCTGCCACGCCCGCCCGCATCAGCCCCATGGGCATATGTCAAGGTGGCCGAAGGATGTGATCGCAACTGTGGGTTCTGTGCGATTCCGAGTTTTCGCGGACCGCAACGCAGTCGAACTGTCGAGTCAATACTCGCCGAAGTTGATGCTCTCGGCGTGCATGAAATCGTGCTCGTCGCTCAAGACTTAGCGAGTTACGGCAAAGACAAGCCAGGGGAGTTAGGCGCAGGATCAATCGTGCCACTTGTGCGCCAGGTCAGCCAACGAGTTGCACGCACCAGATTGTTGTATCTGTACCCGAGTGATTTAAGCGATGAACTCATCGACACAATTATCAATACCGGAGTGCCTTACTTTGATCTCTCACTGCAACATGTCAGCAAGCCGCACTTGCGACGGATGCGCAGATGGGGTGACGGTGCGCGATTCCTTGAACGAATCCAGAGAATTCGTAGTCTTGAACCTACGGCAACCTTTCGTAGCAATTTTATCGTCGGCTATCCAGGCGAAACAGAAGACGACCACGACCAGTTACTCGATTTCGTTCGCCAAGCACAATTGGACTGGTGCGGATTCTTTGCATTTAGCCCAGAAGAAGGCACCCACGCACTCGGCTTGCCCGATCGCGTCGACGAAGGACTGATGAACAACCGACTTGCGGAACTGCGCGAGATTCAAGACGAAATCACGGCAGCACGACGTGACGAACTCATCGGTGAACGACTTGAGGTTCTGGTTGATGAGCCCGGCATTGCGCGTAGTCACCGAGAAGCGCCAGAAATTGATGGCGTCATTCAAGTGAATGAGTCTCTGCAAGTCGGTGAATTTTATTCCGTCGAAATCGAACAGGCCTATGGTCCCGACCTCATTGCTCGTGCGGGATCTGAACAACCACTAGTGATGAGAGTTCCCAATGCCCTTTGATGAGTCAGCCATTGCCACGTGGGCAAACGCCGTCTCGGTGATGCGATTGCTCGTTTCGCCGTTGCTCTTTGCGCTTATCCCAGTTGATGGTCGAGGCAGTTGGATCGCACTTGCATTATGGATGGTGTTGTGTCTGAGCGACGGAATCGACGGCTATCTCGCACGACGTCACGGCACAACACGTAGCGGTGCTTTTCTTGATCCGCTAGCAGACAAGGTGTTGGTACTGGGCGCCATGTTTACGCTTGTCAGTCGCGATGTGTTCTGGGTCTTGCCTGTGCTGATCATCGCTTTTCGTGAAGTCATTGTCAGCGTGTATCGCGTCTTTATCGGAGCGCGCGGGGTCAGCATGCCTGCGAGCAAGTTAGCCAAAATCAAAACATTCAGTCAGCAAATGGCCGTGGGTTTTGCTCTTGCTCCGATAACGAC